>CALISK010000176.1 GCA_938041625.1 uncultured Tenacibaculum sp.
CCTTCTTTCTTGGTTCAACTACTTCATGAATAGCTGTTATTAAATGTGATTTACTACGTTTATTTTCAACAAAACCATCTTTAATATGACGAACAGGAGAAACGGTAAAAATGATAGTTATCTCTGAATTTATTGATTTTACTAGGGAACAAATCCCTTCTAAACTCTCAATAATTTCATTTACCGATAAAATTTCTTTTAAGAATTTTTTTTGAGGAACTTTATGACAGTTAGCAACAACACTATCCGATTCAATAAAACGATATACCCATGCAGTACCTAGTGTAATTACAATATGCGTTGCTTTCTTTATTTCTTTTAAAGTCTTTTTTACAGAATCATTTAAACTGTTTATTAAATCACTCTTTTTAGTAGTGCTTAAAACCGAATGTGTATCAAAACTATGCCAACGCTCATTATGATTAAAAACATCATTATCTGAATATTCTTTTTCATTAATTGAATTCAAAATTAAATTTTCAATAGCTTTTGGGTGAAATAAAATTCCGAACGGATTTTGATTTGACTGAAACTTATAATAAGATAACTTATTTCCTATATTTTCAGAAAAACAAGATCCTAACAATAGTAATTTTGAATCATAACCTATTTGATTATGTATCTGTTTTTTTAAGGGTATTTCAGTGTGTAAAATCACGAATCAAATTTTAAATGCAACGAATTTAATACAATTTCATTCAATTATCTAGTTGATTTCCTATGGTAAAAAGAAAAGTTAAAAGTAATTTCTTGTTGAATTACTTTTAACTTTTCTTTTTTTATTAATGATGTTTTAATTAATAGGATTTACTAATTTGTCTTTTTCCCAAATTCCTTTGGCTAATATTTTTCCTTTTTTATTATAAAAAACTCCTTCTCCTTCTCGCTCATCATTCTTCCAACCTCCTATATACTTTTTACCATTTGTCCAAAAATAAGTTCCTTTTCCTTCTCTAAGATCGTTTTTATAATCTCCTTCATAATGCTCTCCATCTTCCCAATAAAAAACACCTTTCCCTTCTCTTTTATTATTTGTCCATTCTCCTTCATATCTACCTCCAGTATCAAAAATAGCAATTCCATAACCGCTTGCTTTTTCTTTATTTACATGACCTACATAATGAAGTGTATGTTTTTTTGAGTTTTTAAAAGTCAAATAACCCACAACAGATTTTCTTTTAAGTTGTTTTTTCGCAGTATACAGTTGTTTCTTTGCTTTTTCTAAAGCACTATATAAAGAATCATAACTTTTAGATGTATTCAAAGAATCATCTAATGTATTTAATACTTTACTACTAACTACTCCATTTGTCTTTTCTTTTTCTCTTACAGTCTTCTCTTCTAAATTCATAAACTGTTTTGCTATTTTTATACGAAACTGTACATAATCTTTATCATCATCCTTTATAGAATCTGAAAATTGTTTTTCATAAGCATTTAAAGCCGTTTCATATTCTCCGCTAACTAATAAAGAATCTATACTTACTAAACTATTGTCATTACTTATTTTTTCTTTAAGTAAAATATAATTCGTTTCTAATTGTGTTATTTCTTTTTTAAGTTTATTATGTTTTACATTACTATAAATTACAATTGTAATTAAGAAAAAAAACACTATACATAATGTAATAATTAAAGTTTTTGATATTTTCATAAATGTTTAAAAATTAGTCATCCATATGAATTGATGGCATTTTATTTTTGATATTTCTAGGATCTAAAGAGAAGTACATATGAAACCTTGCTGTCCAACTTTGTTTAAAGTTAGTTGCATCTTCCAGCGTTTGTCCGTGAGAATACATGACACCTGTGGCTAAGGTTAACCTTGGACTCACTACATATCCTAAAGACATGTGTAATCTTAAATCTTCCATTACACTACCAGCTACTGCTTTTCCACTTTGTAAAATTAATTCTGCTTCTGGAGAAGCATAAAAAGTTTTTGGTTTAAACTTATTTGAATTTAAAGGAATTTTAGCCTTAAACATATAACGCCATCTATTTCTAAAAATATATTTACTATCTTCTTTAAACTTTTTAGTCCATCTATGTTCAACACGTATTCGATGATAAAAAAGCAAAGAAGAAACAGGTGCAGCAAACATATATTGATGCCATATCCTCCATTCAGGCACTAAGTTTTTATCTTCTGAATCTTCATCTGTATTAAAGTTAAACCTTAAAACTCCCCCAAGACTAACATTAAACTTTTTAGAATAAATATATCCAATAGCATGTCTATTATAAATTTGTGCTAATTGTCCTACAAAAGGTGTTTTTTCAGTTTCTTGAAAACGAAAGTGTGTTTGTGCTATCCAGTAAAAACGATTAGAAAGTCTAATATTACCATAAGTGTTAATCCAAGTTTTAGTAATAGGCTCTTTAAATTTAGATTTTAAAGGAGCGTCTTGCGCTTGTAAAAAACAGGAAAGACACAAGAAAAAAACAATACATATTTTTATACAATGATTACTTTTAACACATAAATAAATCATAAACAAACACTTAACCTTAGGGATTTTACATTTAATATGGCCTTAAACTTATTTTAAGTTTATTGACTTGTTTATAAACGCAGGTCGATATCGTTTAGTATACATGCTTAAGAATATATCAATGACAACAACTATACTGTTCTACATTATACTCTTTAATAAATAACCATCCTAAAACGCTAAATGATAAATTGAAACAAAATAATTGAATCAATTAAGTTGTAGTTAACTAAAGTTAAAACAACAAAAAACCTTTTGCATATTGGGGATGCAAAAGGTTTTATTAATCAACCAAATAAATCTAAAAAATTCTCACCTTTTTTGAAGTGAAAATTTCAAAAAATGAAACTTGTTAGAAATGTTTAAAAACATTTCCTTTGTTTTTATAT
>CALISK010000177.1 GCA_938041625.1 uncultured Tenacibaculum sp.
AAAACGAGAAGTATTATTTTTACAAATGGGGTGGCTGATAATAGTTTTTGGAATGATAACGGAGCTAAAGGAGGAGATGTTATTAAAAGTGTAAATGGTGAAGAAGTAACACTTGCTACAGTTAATCAGGTACTAGGTAAAGTATTTTTATGGAAACCAGGTACAAAAGCAGAAGTAGTTTTAGTGAGAGATGGGAAAGAAATAATAATTAAAACAACTACCACTCAATCTTATACAAAAGGAAAAGGTTTAGAGTCGAACAAGAATATGACAAAAAAACAAAAAGATCTTTTGAATGCTTGGTTAAAAGGATAGTATTTTAATATTGTAAAAACTTAAAAAGCTCAATAATCTAGAAATAGATTATTGAGCTTTTTTATAGAATGAATGAAGGAGTTAGGAATTCTTTTTAAAAATTATAATTTTTTTAATTGATGTTTTCGTATTATAAAAGTGAAAAGTAAAAGAGTAACTATTGAGATTAATAATTTACTTAAATACATCTTTGAATGTGCTAAGGCACCAAAATAATCAACAAAAGGAATACCATTGATATTAGCATATGTAATCATAAAAAATAAAACTTCAAATAACTTTTTTCCTTTTGTTACAATACCTAATGATGCTGAAAGAAGAACTAGAAAAATACCACCTAAAAGAATAGATATAAAACCAGAGAAATCTATAATTAATAATTTTCTAATTAATAAGGGAAGTGCTAAAAATAAAACTAAAAGAATACTCGCACCTATTTGAGAAACTAATAATCTATATATTGGTTTATAAGAAGCAAAAGCAAAGTAATGAACTTTATTAGTTATCTCTTTAGTTGTAATTTCTGATAATCTACTTACTTGTAAAAACCATAAAATGGGTAATACAAATTGATGTGCAACTTGTAAAGGTAAAAAGATTAGTAAAACCATTCCAATTCCGTTAATAAACCACAACCATTTTTTCCCTTTTCGAATTAATAATAGTAACTCTATTTTTAATAAAGGAAAAAGGCTAAAATTCATTTTTACTTTTGTTAAATGTGAAAGGTAAATGTCTTTCTCTATAGATTTTGATTGTATGGTAACCTCGCGTTCTTTTGCAGTGATTTTTTCTTTAACATTAAATCGATGAAAAAATAAAGAACTAATAACAATCATAATAAACCCTAATAATACCCAAGCAAATCGACTTATTATAAAAGAGCCAGTAAAGTCTACACCATTAAACTGAAACTTCTTTGCTTTTTTTACATTACCTAATACATAACCGATTGATAGTTTTTTAGTTTTTTTTATATCTGCAACTTGTCTAACTTGTTCTTCCATTTGAGACATTACAATTTGACTTCCGAAAATATCTATAGAAAAATTTTTCTCATTATTACGATTAGGTAACATTAATGTGGAAAGCAAAAAAAAGAAACCAATATTTTGAATAACAGTATATCGCCCGAAGAAAACTTCAAAAAGAACCGCTAAAACAGCTACAAAAAATAATGCAGGAATAGGAATTAGTATATACGGTTTAATAAACTTATAAATTTCAAAAGAATGCCCTTCATTGTACAAAAAGAATAGTATGATACTCATTGTAAAAATGACTCCAAGTATTGTTAATAGGACTAAAAAATTACTTAAAACTTTAGCCAGTAAGTAGTTGAAGTTTTTAATTTTAGTAGAAGCTACAATTTGTCCAACTTTGGTTTCAATATCGGTTTTTATTCCACTATTTATTAAATAAAAACCAATGAGAGATAAAAAAAGACTTGTCATTATAGCAGTTACATACCCAAACCAAGCAGAATTGTATTGACCAACATAATCAGCAATTCTAATGGTAGAGTAATTTGCGTTAGGCTCTGGTACAAAAGTATATGCAATAGCTAAACTAGCACAAAGTGTAATTAAGAAAGCATAACTTCTGGTACGTTGTAAATAATCATATTTTATAATTGAAAAAAAGTTCATAATTATTTAGTTTTAGTTAAGTATAAATAAGCATCTTCTAAATTGGCTTCTTTTTCTACTGAATTCTCTATAGGATTATCAGTAATATATCTAACCAATAAATTTCCTGATTTACGAGTTGTACTAACTATAAGGTGTTTGTTCTTAAATAAGTTGTAATTGTCTTTAGGTATAGAAATTTCAAAAACATTATTACGTACTTTGTTTATAACATCTTCTTGATGTCCTTTTAAAAGTAATGTTCCATTTTTTAAAACAGCGACTTCATCAGCAATCGTATCAATGTCAGAAACAATGTGAGAAGATAAAATAACAATACAATCATTAGCTAAATCGGTAATTAGGTTACGAAAACGAACACGCTCTTCAGGGTCTAAACCAACAGTAGGTTCATCAAATATGAGCACTTTAGGGTTGTTTAATAAAGCTTGTGCAATTCCTACTCGTTGTTTCATTCCTCCAGAATAACTTCCAATAGGTTTCTTAGCTGCCTCTATTAAATTTAAACCTTCTAATAATTGTGTTATGCGTGTGTTTAAATCTTTGCCTCCAATACCTTTCATTGCAGCCATATATTTTAAAAATTCATAAGCATTTAAATTAGGGTATACTCCAAAATCTTGTGGTAAAAAACCTATTTGTTTACGCATGTAGTTAGCATCTTTAACGATATTGTTTTTGTTTAAAATGATAGTACCTTCTGTAGGTTTGCTAACTGTTGCAATCATTTTTAAAAGTGTAGATTTACCTGCTCCGTTAGGCCCTAATAATCCTAGAATTCCTTTTTCAATAGTTATTGAAAAATCTTTTAATCCGTATTTATTTCCAGTGTATCGTTTAGATACGTTTTGTATTTCTAATTTCATAACTAATTAAGATTTTACACGTTTAATAATTGTTTCTAACCCGTTTTGTCTGAATATTAATTCATCTGAGTTTTTAGGATTCACTTCCA
>CALISK010000178.1 GCA_938041625.1 uncultured Tenacibaculum sp.
CTAAAGCTCTTCCCATTTATTTGAGTGTACTTAGAATCAATTTCGTAGTTTACTTTCATATTTTTAATATCAAAATCTCCATTAACTTTTGTGTATTTGATATTTAAATCTTCTTCAAATTTCACATTATTAAAAGAAACTCCATTCTTAAATTCTGTATACTTATAAGTTGCTGTTTCTTTAAAAATAGAGTTAGAGAAACTTACAAACTGTTTAAATTCAGCATATTTAAAAGTAGCAGGCTCCTCAAAATGTACATTTTCAAAAGAAATATTCTTCATAAATTTAGCATATTTAAAAGTACTATCTTCTAAAAATTTAGTTCCACTAAAATCTGTATTTTTAAAAAAGTTAGAATATTTGAACATAGCCTTTCTTTTAAAGGTACAATCTTTTATAATTATATCACTTTCAAAATTTGCTACAAAAGTATATCCACTATCTTCATCGGGTATATAGGCTAAAACATCATTATTAAAAGTACAATCAACAAATGAAATTTTTCCAGTTATTTGTTTTTCAATAGTATTTGAGCCTCCTTTATTCCACCAACGACTTTTCCTTTTAGGTAAATTAGGTAAAGCGTCATTCATATACGTTAAATCTAACACACCATCTATAATAGCATTACTTACAGTAATATCTTTTCCCGCTTTTATCTCTTTTAAAAGATCTGAAGCAGATACTTTATTTTGACTTTGGATGTTTGTTGTTACTATGAATGTAAATAATATTAATAAGTATCTCATGGTATGTGGTTTTACTGGTTTATTATAAAGACATTATTTTTTTTGAAATGTTACAGTAAAAAAAAACACCCAAGATTTGGGTGTTTTATATAGAATTAATTGTGATTTCTAGTTTACAGAGTCACTTAAACCAGCACCAGCTTTAAACTTTACTACATTTTTAGCAGCAATTTGAATTTCTTTACCAGTTTGAGGGTTTCTTCCTGTTCTTGCAGCTCTTTCAGATACAGACCAAGTTCCCCAACCTACTAAAGCAACTTTATCTCCTTTTTTAAGAGCTCCAGTTACATTGTTAGTTAAAGAATCTAATGCAGCCTTAGCAGCAGCTTTAGAAATTCCTGCGTCAGCAGCCATTGCGTCGATTAACTCAGACTTGTTCATAATTATAGATTTTAAAATTAATTAATAAATATTGCATAAAATGCGTAACAAATATAGATTTAATGCGGTATTGCGCAAATTTGAACCCTAAAAAACAGGCATTTTGTTAATAAGTCGTACACATTTGTTAATAACGTTAATGTAAATACCTCAAAAATCTTTAATCCCTCGTTAATAAAGGGCTAGAGAACTTTTGCCTCTTTTGCAAAAGAAAAACCATTTAATAAACTTTGTGCATCTAATTTTTTCTTACCCGAAAGTTTAATTTCTTGTATTAATAAGAAACCTTCATTCACTGCTACTTTTAATTCTTTTTTAGTCGTTATAATATTTCCTATGGTATAATTATGATCTACAACTTCTTTAGCTACTTTATAAATCTTTGCAACAATTTCATCCTCTCCATTTTTAATGGTTGTCCATGCAGCAGGATATGGGTTTAAGCCTCTTATATGATTATAGACATCATTTAATGGTTTTGTCCAATCTATTTTACAATTATGAGGATACAATTTTGGAGCAGATTTTTCTTCTAAATCTGGTTGTTTCATAGTTACTACATCACCTTTAGCTATTAAATCAACAGTCTCTGTAACTAAATCAGCTCCTAAATACATTAATCGATCATGTAATTCACCTACAATTTCGCTTTCTTCTATGGCGATAGAACTTTGTAAAATAATTTCTCCTGTATCTATTTTATCATCAATAAAGAAGGTTGTAACACCTGTTTTCTTTTCACCATTTATAATAGCCCAATTAATAGGAGCGGCTCCTCTATATTCAGGTAATAAAGAAGCATGTAAATTAAAAGTACCATATTCAGGCATTTTCCAAACCATAGTTGGTAACATTCTAAAAGCAACCACAATTTGTAAATTAGCATTTAAAGCTTTTAATTCTTCTAAAAAAGAAGGAGCTTTTAAATTTTTAGGCTGTAAAACAGGAAGATTTTCCGATACAGCATATTTTTTAACGGCAGATTCGTTTAATTTTCTTCCTCTACCTGCTGGTTTATCAGTTGCCGTAATTACACCAACTATATTATATTTTTGGTCAACTAATTTTTTTAAAATGGTAACTGCAAAATCGGGAGTTCCCATAAAAACAATTCGTATGTCTTTCATCTACTTTAAAAAATAAGTGTTATAATCTGTTATGTTAATTTTCTCTTCTGCAAGTAATTTTTGCAAATGTATTAAAATGTCTTTTTCTATATATGGTATTTGTTCTCCTATTTCTTTAGGAGTAAGTTCTTTATTAATTTGTAAGAGTGCTAGTATTTTAGAAGAAATATCAGAATCTATCTTTCTATTTTGTAAACAAACATCACAAATTCTGCATTTTTCAACTTTCTTTTCATTAAAATAATCTAAAATTTGAATATTTCTACAAGTGCGATCATTTTTGACGAATTGAATTAAAGATCTAAATTTTTCATTTTTATATTTTAAATAACTTTGAATACTTTTAGATATGCGATTAATTGTTTTATCATCTTCTCGAGGTTGTAAAAAAAACAACTCACTGTTTTTAGTTGATTTAACATATTTAATAAGTTCTAAATTGTTTAATTTCTCTAGATTAGAAATTACTTTATAAGAAGTTATGCCTAGTTTTTTTGCTATTTTAAATTCATCGATTTTTACTGCTTTTTCAAATATACCTCCATATATTCTTAAAATAGCATCGATAAAAAAGGATTGATCTTGTATTGATCTTTTATAATTTATAATTTGAGAATGCGTAGCTATAAATTGCAAAGTAGATTTTTGTACTCCATAATTATTCAACTCAATAACACCATAGTTATTTAAAATTTGTAGTGCATTAAATGTTCTATTAGGAATCAGTTGATATTTATTACAATATTCTAAAAGGTTAAATTCGTAGCTATCCTCAATCAATTCACCTTTAGAAATTTGAAAATGTTGATACAACTTATTATGAACAATTTTTATCTCTTTAATAGAAGGCAGTGTTTTTTTATGTAAATCGATAGCTAATTGTATATCACTATTATTTGTTAAAGTTACTCCAAATGACTTTTTTCCGTTTCTACCAGCTCTACCTGCTTCTTGTATATAGTTTTCTATAGATTTAGGTAAATCATAATGAATCACGATTTTCACATTCGATTTATCAATTCCCATTCCAAAAGCATTGGTAGCAATTATTATAGGAGTTTCTTCATCCATCCAATTCGTGTAAGCTGCTTTTTTTTCAATAGGAGTAAGTCCTCCATGATAAAAGCTACTTTTAAAACCACGTGCATTTAAATAATTAGAAAGTTCTTTTGTCTTTGCTCTTGAATTTACATAAATAATAGAAGGGGAGTGGTTCTTTTTAAAAATCTGTTGTAGTTTAGATAACTTATCTTCTGTATAAAAAATTTGATATGCTAAGTTTTCTCTAAAGAATGATTTTTTAAAGATCAACGGATCTTTTAAATCTAAACTAGTATGAATATCACTAATTACATTATTAGTTGCGGTTGCTGTTAAAGCAATGATATTTGTGTCGTTTAATTCTTTTAAAACATTTAATTTTAGATAAGAAGATCTAAAATCATGACCCCATTCAGAAATACAATGTGCTTCATCTATGACAAAAAAAGAAATTGTTAATTCTTTTATTTTTTGCTGAATAAACCTAGACTGTATTCTTTCTGGTGATATGTATAGAAATTTACAAGGACTGTATTTTAGATTATCAAACAATGTGATCATCTCATCTTGAGAAGTTCCAGATGGAATGTGCAAGGCTTTAATTCCTTTATTATCTAATTGTTTTATTTGATCTTCTATTAAAGCAACTAAAGGAGAAATTACAACACAAACCCCTTTTAATAGTAATGCTGGTATTTGAAAACAAATTGATTTCCCCCCTCCTGTAGGTAATAAAGCAATGGTATCATTACCATTTAAAACAGCTTTGATTATTTCTAATTGTTTAGGTCTAAAAGAATCAAAACCCCAGTATTCTGATAAAACTGTTTCAGGAGTATTCACTATTATAAAGAATTCAAAATAAACTCACATCTATTTTTTACAGAACCAAAAGGAACATTTATAATTTCATATCCTAACTCATTATATGCATCAAATAGAAACTTACTTATCAATTCAGATTGGTCAAAAGTTTCGTAACGTTCGTTATCTGAGGTATAAATTTCTTTCCAAGGAAGAAATTGAAATATTTTGGTATACCTATATTTTTCACTTTTTTCAATAAAAACATCCGGAAATTTCGTTTTAAAATACCTCATGTAAGCATGAACACTTGGAATTCCTCTATCAAAAAAAACGATTTGATCAATTACTTTACTAGCTTCTAAAAACTGTTTTTCTCTACCTTCTAACAGTTTGTTACTAAATAAAATAGGTTCGGTTAAAAACAATTGATCAATTCCTTCTTTTTGAGCTTGTATAGTTACTTCTCTAGATATTTCTGGCATGCATTTATAGCCTTGTTTGTATAACTGTTTTAAAACAGATGATTTTCCTGTACCAGGCCCTCCTATGAAAACAATTTTTTGTTGCATAAAGCAAAAATACTAGATTAGATGATTATATATGATAAATAACGTAATTTTGTCTTCAATTTTTTAGAAAAAAAAGTTTAAATTTTAAAACTTATTTAAGTAAAAGTCGTTTTTATGTCAGATAGAGAAGCATTTTATGTAAATTTAAAGCAGAAATTAATAGAAACAACAACGTTTCCTTCAGCATATTTATATAAATTTATTGTGCCTACTACTAAAGATCAAGTAAAAGAGGTTCAAAATATTTTTAATAAAGGAGGAGCTGTTATAAACACAAGAAAATCTCGAACAGGAAAATACACGAGTGTTTCTATCCATTTAAATGTTTCGAGTGCAGATGAAGTAATTGCATATTACAAACAAGCAGACAAAATAGAAGGTATAATTTCATTATAAATATAAATGAGAAGTAAATTAATTTTAATTGTTTTTTTAGGGTTTAAAATCATTGGTTTAGCACAACAAGATAAAGTGTTATTAACTATTAATAAAAAACCAGTATATGTATCTGAATTTAAAACAGTATACGAGAAAAATTTAGATCAAATAAAAGAAGAAGAAAAAGACATTGATAAAAACTTAGATCTATTTATCAATTATAAATTAAAATTATTAGACGCTTATAGTTTAAAATTAGATACGAATAAAACGTATTTAAATGAATTAAACTCTTACAAAAACCAGTTAATGGTTCCATATTTGTACGACAAAGATTTTAAAGAAAAGTTACTAAAACAATCTTATGATAGGACTATAGAAGAAGTAAAAGCTAGTCATATTTTAATTAGTTTTTCAAATACTAAAAAAGTAGACTCTTTAGCTATTAAACAAAAACTAAATACGATAAGAGATCGAATTACAAAAGGGGAATCTTTTGAAAAATTGGCAAAAGAATTTTCAAATGACCCTTCTGCAAAAGTAAATGGAGGTGATTTAGGTTATTTTTCTGCATTTAGAATGGTATATCAATTTGAAGAAGCTGCTTATACTACTAAAATAGGAGAGATCTCTAAACCTTTTAAAACTCGTTTTGGGTACCATATTTTAAAAGTAACAGACAAAAGAAAATCTAAAGGAGAATTTGAAGTTGCACATATTCTAATTAGAAATAATGATGAAAATAAAAATAAACAAGATATAGATGCAGTATATTCTGAATTACGAAAAGGAATCTCATTTGATGAATTAGCAAAAAAGAATTCACATGATAAAGGATCTGCAGCAAATGGAGGGAAATTACCGAAATTTGGCTCTGGAAGAATGGTTTTACCTTTTGAAAATGCAGTATTAAAATTAAAAAAAGAAGGAGATTTTTCTAAACCATTTAAAACTCAATTTGGATGGCATATTGTTAAATTAATTAAAAAACATCCTATCAAACCTTTTTCTGAAATGAAAGAGGAACTTCAACGTAGAATAAGATCTAGTAATAGAGGTAATTTATCTACTCAAAAATTGATTAATGATTTAAAAAAGAAATACATCATAACAGAAAATACAAGTTTTATCAATTTACTAAATAGTAATAAAGATACAGAATTTACCGAAAAACAAAGAGAGGAAGCTGTTTTTACTATTGAAAATAAAGCAATTAAATTAAATTCATTTTTAGATTATATAAAAAATAAGGGATATTTAAAGGTAAATGACTCATGGTTAAAATTTAAGAATGAAGAAGTATTAAATTATTATAAAGAGACTTTAAGTACTATTTATCCTGAGTATAAAAATACATTACAGGAGTATAAAGATGGGTTGTTATTGTTTGATTTAATGAAATTAAAAATTTGGGATAATTCACAGAAAGATTCTTCTGAATTGGAACAATTTTTTCAAGAAAACAAAAACAAGTATAAAACTAAAACACTAAAAGAGGTTAAGTTAGAAGACGTTAAAGGGAATGTAATTAGTGATTATCAGCAGTATTTAGAAAAAAATTGGATAGACAGTTTAAGAGCTAAAAATAAAATAAAAGTAAAAAAAGGAGCTTTAAAAGAATTAAAAAAACATTACGCCAAAATTTAATTAATTGAAAAAATTAATTTTCTACATATTATTCATTTTGTTTTTTTCTTCATGTGATAAGTTAGATTTTTTGAAATCTAAGAAAACAGAAGTAAGAAATGAACCTGTAATAGCTTCTGTAGGAAATATTAATCTTTATTTATCAGATATAGAAGGAGTAGTACCTAAAGAAATACCAAGTAAAGACAGTATTATACTTGTTAAAAGTTTTATTAATTCTTGGGCTAAACAACAATTATTATTGCAAAAAGCAGAGAAAAATGTTTCTGATGTTAATAATAAGGAGATAGATCTTTTGGTTAAAAATTACAGAGAAAGTCTTTACATAAATGGATATAAAGAAAATTTAATTAATCAACAATTAGATACTGTAATTTTTGATAGAGAAATCTTAGGATATTATTCCTCTAATAAAGATAATTTTAGATTGAATGAAGAGTTACTTCAGATGAAATTTATTTATTTCGGAAAAGATTTTATAGATAAAAAAGAAGCTATCGAAAAATTTAAATCAAATACAGTAGAAGATTTAGAAATGCTAGAAAATTTAACAATTAATTTTAAAGATTATAAATTGAGAGATTCTACTTGGGTTACCTACGATAAGTTTCTCTTAAAAATCCCTCCTTTTAGGTATACTTCTAGGGAGAAACTGTTAAAAAAATCAAAATTCATTCAAAAAGAAGATAGTTTAGGAGTATATTTGGTCGCTGTGAATAAGATTTTAAAAAGAAATGATGTAGCTCCATTAAGTTACATTAGAAACAATATTAAACAACTTATTTTACATAAACGTAAGATAGAATTAGTAAGAGAGATAGAAAAAACGTTGATTAATGATGCAATTAAAAACAATGAATTTAAAGAGTATTAGTTTAACAGTAATTTTTGGCTTGTTAACCATATCTATGGTAGCACAAAAAAATAAGATAGATGGAGTAGCGGTAGTTGTTGGTAAAAATATCGTGTTAGATTCTGATATTGATAAATTTAAGCAAGAAGTTGAATCGAGAAGTGAAGGGAAAATTACTATTTCTGATTGTGAAATGCTAGAAGAGTTAATGCAACAAAAGTTATTAGCGCATCATGCAGTTATTGATAGTGTTACTGTTACTAAATCGGAAGTAGATTCTAGAGTAGATAGAAGTGTTAAGTTTTTTATTCAAGAATATGGTACAGAAGAAAAAGCAGTAGCTGCTTATGGTTTTAATGATATCAACGATTTAAAAAAAGAACTAGGTAAAGTTCAAAAAGAAAATCTTTTAATAGAAAAAGAGCAGCAAAAAATCACAGAAAATGTAGATGTAACACCAGAAGAAGTTCGTTTATATTTTAATGGTTTAAAAGAAGCAAAAGAATTACCAGAATTTCCTGCTGAAGTAGAATTAGCTCAAATAGTTTTACTTTCAGAAGCTACAGAAGAAGAAAATAAAAGAGTTGTAGATAAACTGAATAAAATAAAACACGAGGTAGAAAAAGAGGATGCTAGTTTTAAGTTAAAAGCAATCATAAATTCAGATGATCCATCTGTAGCTCAAAACGGAGGCTTATTAGGGGCTATTACAAAGGATACTAATTTTATTAAAGAATTTAAAGAAGTTGCTTTTTCATTAGACGAAGGACAAATTTCTGAACCTTTTAAAACAGCTTTTGGATATCATATTATACTTCTTCATAAAATTAAAGGAAATTCAAGAGAAGTATCGCATATTCTTATTGAGCCTGAAATTACAGA
>CALISK010000179.1 GCA_938041625.1 uncultured Tenacibaculum sp.
TACAATTTATATATAGGTAGCTATAAAATTAAAAATGTTACATTTTTAATTAGAAAAAAGAAGCTCAGTATAGTTAAATGCAACTTTACTGAGCCTCTTTTTTCTTTTTGAGAGAAGTATAAAAGTTAATACAAATTATGAACTGTACCTTTTTTTTCTACTTTAAATATTCTTTTTAGTGATCTTATATTCGTCTTTTTTGTATCTGCTCTATTTTCCTCTTTTATATTTTTTACTGCAGATTTATATTCCTTTTTTAAAAACTTTAAATAATTTTTTTCCCTGAAGAATGTAAACTCAATTCTGTCATAATTATTTTTATTTTATTTTTTTTACTACATAAAACACACATTATCAACGTAATATGTTGAATTTATTTTCACAAAAAAAAGTTTTAAACCCTCTTAAAAGCATTGTAGGTAACGATCTGTTTAACCTTTAAATTGATTTTCATATAATTATTAAAAGTAATTGTTTTTATTTGTACAGCTTTAACACTTTAATGAAAAGCAAAAAATTGTTAAACCCTTTAAACATAAAAAATGAAAGGAAAAATTATTTTAATTCTATTATCAATAGTTATAGTAAGCTGTAAAACAAATGGAATACCAGAGAATTTTGATTACGGTAAAGTAGAGAATAACATCTACACAAATTCTTTTTTTAATTTAAACATGACATTACCTACTGATTGGGTTGTTCAAACTAAAGAACAAAACGATCAATTAATGAAATTAGGACAAGAAATGTTAGCTAATGATAATGAAAACCTGAAAGCTGCTATAAAAGCCTCAGAAATAAATACGGCAAACTTGCTTACTATTTTTGAGCACGAAGTAGGATCTGTTGTTGAATATAATCCTAGTATGGTTTTAATTGTAGAAAATTTAAGGTTTTCTCCTGGTATTAAATCTGGTAAAGATTATTTAACTCAATCTAAAAAAGTATTAAAGCAAACTCAAATTAAATATAATAATATTGATGATACTAAATTTGAAAAAGTAAATGTTAATAAACAAGATTTTTATTTAATGAATTTAAGTTTAAATCATCTTAATATGAATATCAAACAAGGATATTATAGTATACTTAAAAATGGTTTTTCTATTAATGTAATTATTTCATATGTTACAGAAAAACAAAAACAAGAATTAGAAAAGATATTAAACACATTAAAATTCACTTAAAAACTTATTAGTTTTTCAAATAAAAAGAAGCGATATTTTAAATAAAAATATCGCTTCTTTTTTAGTAATAAAATTTTCTATTTACTATATTTTTTTATCGCTTCATTTATTTTTTGAATTCTATTTTCAGGATCTGGATGCGTACTTTGAAATTCTGGAGTTCTGTTAGGGCCTGCAGCAGCTTTTAAAATTTTCATTACATTAATTAAATAACGAGGATCATACCCAGAATCTATCATTAATTTGACTCCCAAATCATCACTTTCCAATTCATCACCACGCCCATATTTCATGTTAATTACATTTGCTATAGCAGCAGCACCTTGCGCAGTACTAGGATCAAAACCAACTGCAGCACCTGACAACAATCCTTGAGTTAAATCTTGTTTTGCCATACGAGCAGCGGAATGTCTTCCAATAACATGACCTATTTCATGACCTAAAACACCTGCAATCATATCTTCATTTAATCTTCCATCTTGATTTACCAATTTAGAAAACAAAGCAAACGTAATAAAAACTTGTCCGCCTGGCAAAGCAAAAGCATTAATAGCTCTATCATCACGTAACAAATGAAATTCGAACGGATAACCAGATTGCCTAGCGATAGAGTTATCTACTAACTTCTTCCCTATCAAATCTATTACTTGCTGGTATTTAATATCAGGATGTAAGCCTCCATGCTGTTGTGCCATTTGCGGGGCAGAACTTAAACCTATTGCTATTTCTTCTTTTGGCGAAATAGAAATATGTTGTTTTTTACCAGTATGAGGGTTTATCTCTGCACTAGAACAGTATTTAACCAAAGCAAATAAAGCAATGGCAGCACCGATTAATAATCGGATTTTTAAGCCTCCTCTTCGCATTTCTTTAATTTTTTGAGATTTACGTAAATATACAAAATCTGTTTATTTTTAAACCTATAACACTTTATGAGCATGAAATTCCGTAATTTTATAGCTTAAATTTTCAAGTTTTATAAGGTATGGAGACACATTTTGAACTAAATGAAGTAACTAAAAAGCTACCCAAACATTTACATAAGTTTGTAGTAAAACAACCTTATAATGAATATACTGCTCAAAATCAAGCTGTATGGCGTTATGTAATGCGTATGAATGTTGATTATTTAGGCAAAGTAGCTCATAAATCTTATACAAATGGTTTGCAAAAAACAGGAATTTCAATAGATACAATTCCTAGAATGGAAGGAATGAATCGTATTTTAAAAGAAATTGGTTGGGCTGCAGTTTCTGTAGATGGTTTTATTCCTCCTAATGCTTTTATGGAATTTCAAGCATATAACGTATTGGTTATTGCTTCTGATATGCGTACTATAGATCATATAAAATATACTCCTGCTCCAGATATTAGTCATGAAGCAGCTGGCCATGCTCCAATTATTGCTAATCCTGAATATGCTGAATACTTAAGAAGGTTTGGAGAAATTGGAGCGAAAGCAATTTCTTCTTCAAGAGATTATGAAATGTATGAAGCCATACGTTTACTATCTATTTTAAAAGAACATCCTAATTCTTCAAAAAAAGAGATTCAAGAGGCTCAAGAAAAAGTAGAATGGTTACAAGAAAACATGGGAGAGTTGTCTGAAATGGCTCAGATACGGAATTTACATTGGTGGACTGTAGAATATGGCTTAATTGGAACTGTTGAAGATCCTAAAATTTATGGTGCTGGTTTATTATCTTCTATAGGAGAAAGTGTGGGTTGTATGCAAGATAAGGTGAAGAAAATACCTTATTCTCTAGAAGCTTCTAATGTGAGTTTTGATATTACCAAGCCACAACCTCAATTATTTGTTACTCCAGATTTTGCGCATTTAAGTTTAGTTTTAGAACAATATGCAAACACGATGGGAATGCGAAAAGGTGGTTTAAGTGGCCTTCACAAACTTATAAACTCGAAGAACCTTGGTACTATTGAATTAAGTACAGGACTTCAAGTTTCTGGTGTTTTCACTAATGTTATTGCAGATAAAAATAACAAACCTATTTATATACAAACTACAGGTGAAACCGCTTTAGCGAATCGTGATAAAGAATTAATTGGCCACGGAACTATATACCATAAAGAAGGTTTTGGAAGTCCTGTTGGTAAATTAAAAGGAATTAACATTCCTATTGAAAACATGAGCCCAAGAGATTTAGAAGCCTACGGAATTTACGAAGGTAAAACTGTTGATTTAGAATTCGAAGGTGGTGTAAAAGTAAAAGGAGATGTTATAACAGGTACTAGAGATTTAAGAGGTCGAATTCAATTAATTTCCTTTAAAAATTGTACTGTTACACACAAGGATACCGTTTTATTTCGCCCAGATTGGGGAATTTACGATATGGCTGTTGGTTTAGAAGTAATTTCAGCTTATGCTGGTCCTGCGGATGTTAATTCTTTTGAAGACAGAAGTAAAGTTTCTGAAACTAAAACTCATAAAATTCAATACTCAACAGAAGATAAAGAATTATATTCTTTATATGATAAAGTAAGAATTTTAAGAGATGAAAAAACGTTTACTGAAGAAAGAATTACTGCCATATTTAATATTGTAAAAAAACAATTTGATCAAGATTGGTTATTACCTCTCGAGTTATTTGAAATTTCAGTAATAAACAATTATGCTGTTCAACAAGAAATTGAAACATATTTACACAACTTAAAAAGCAATGAACAATACAGAGACTTAATTGAGAATGGATTATCTTTATTGCCTAAAAAAGAAACAATTTAATAATGAGTTTTTTTAATTT
>CALISK010000180.1 GCA_938041625.1 uncultured Tenacibaculum sp.
CCATATTGTATAGAAGTACTTCCAGAAGAATTATTTCCTACCATACCACCAATCATACATCTATTCGATGTAGAAGTATTAGGCCCAAAGAATAAACCATATGGTTTTAAAAAACGATTTAAATCATCTCTAATAATTCCAGGTTCAAGAGTTATTGTTTTATTTTTTTCATCAAAAGCGATGATATTTGTAAAGTATTTAGAAACATCAACAACAATGCCATCACCAACGCATTGGCCAGCTAATGAGGTACCAGCAGCTCTTGGAATTAATGTGATATTCTTTTTTTCTGCGAAGAGAATAAGTTCTTTTAAATCTTTTCTATTTTTTGGGTAGGCAACTGCTAAAGGTATTTTTCTATAAACAGATGCGTCAGTTGCATATATGTTTTTATGTAAATTATCAAAGAGTAATTCACCCTTCAATAAATTGTTTAGTAAACTTAATTCATTTGTCATTTAATGTACCTTTTAAGAATTATTATGCAACTATTTAATCAATAGGAATATTACGTTTAAAACAAGTATCGAAACAAATAAAAGTATCAGTACCAGCAACTCCATTTATCAAATGTACTTTATCATATAATATTTTTTGCAAATGCTCATTATCTTTTGCAAAAATAAGAATGAAAATAGCATAATTACCAGAAACAAAATTACATTCTGCTATTTCTTCGATTTTAGATAATTCTTTCATTACATCTTTAGCAAAACGAGCTTCACGTAAGCGTATACCTGTGTAAGACTTTGTTTTATAACCTAGTTTCTTTTCATCAAGAATGAAAGTAGTATTTTTAATAACCCCCTCTTGTGTTAATTTTTTTATACGTTGATGAACTAATGAATTAGATATTTTTAATTCATCTGCTATTTGTGAATATGCTTTACGAGCATCAGCTCTAAGTTTTAAAAGTATTTGCTTATCTATATAATCAAATTGGTTATTCATTGTCATATTTTATAGAGTTTAAAAATCAAATATGTTTTTTATAACTTTAATTTAATTATATAGACATAAAATAGATGTGATAAGTGTAAAATTAATTATAATAAAGTATATTTAAAAGAAATACAATTTATTTTTGTTTTAAAATATATAATAATGAATACGACACAAATATTTGATAAATTATGGGCTGAGTATACAGAACGTACCCCTTCCGCTCAAAAAATAAAAGATTTATTTTTAAATAAAGGAAATGAGGTATATAATGATCATGTTGCTTTTAGAACTTTTGACGATGAACGTGTTGATATAGCTTCTTTAGCAAAACCATTTTTAGAAGCTGGATATGAAGAGAAAGGGGATTATATATTTGAAGCTAAAAAATTATATGCGAAACATTTTGAGCATAAAACAGATAAAAATGCACCTAGAGTCTTTATTAGTCAACTTAAAACTAAAGAATTTTCTAAAGAATTACAAGAAACAGTTTCTAAATTAATAAGTCAGTTGTCTAAAGATGATTTAAACCCATCGGAATTAGTTTTTAAAGGGAGACTATGGGAACAACCTAGTTTAAAAATTTATAAAGAATTGCAAAAAGAGAGTGAATATGCTGCCTGGTTATATGTAAATGGTTTCTGTTCTAATCACTTTACTGTTGATGTAAACAAATTAAGTACATTTAATTCATTACAAGAGGTAAATGAGTTTTTAAAGGAAAACAATTTTAAAATGAATTCATCTGGAGGGGAAATTAAAGGAACACCCGAACAATTTTTAGAACAATCAAGCATATTAGCAGATAGAATTCCAGTAGCTTTTCAAGAAGAGATAAAAGAGATAACCTCTTGTTATTATGAATTTGCATTTAGACACCCAATGAAAAATGGAGAATTATATTCAGGTTTTATAGCAAAATCTGCAGATAAAATTTTCGAAAGTACAGATATGAACACTCAAAAGTAAGAGTTATTTAACTGTAACAAATTGTATATGTAATCGTCTTTTTTATAAAGGCGATTTTTTTATGAATATATTTAGAGTTTTATTAGCAATATTTTTTCCTCCATTATCTGTTTTAGATAAAGGCTGTGGATCTTTTGTAATTACTTTTATTTTAACCGTTTGTGGTTGGATACCTGGTATTATTGGAGCTTTAATAATATTAAATAATCCTAATAGATAACATCTTTTTATTAAAATTAATTAAATAGATGTAAAATATTAATTTTTTCTTAAAATTTTAAAAGAATTAATCTTATTGTTATGAATTTGTTAATTGGTTGATATATTTGTTATAAATCAACTAATTAACAGATGAAAAAAGTTTTTTTTTTATTACTACTTGCTTGTTTTAGTTTAACAGCGCAAAAAGATATAGATCTATCTTATTATTTACCTAAAAATATTAGTTATAATAAAAATATTCCTACTCCAAAAATGATAATAGGTCATGAAGTAGGAGAGTGGCACGTTACTCATGATAAATTAATTGAGTACATGAAAATACTAGCTAAATTTTCAGATAGAATTACTATTGAAAATCGAGAAGAAACATTTGAAGGAAGACCTTTATTATTGCTGAAAATAACTTCACCTAAAAATCACGAGAATATTGATGTTATTAGAGAAAATCATATAAAAGCAACAGATGATACTACTATTAATGTTTCAAAATTACCTATAGTCGTTTATCAAGGATTTTCTATTCATGGGAATGAGCCGAGTGGTTCTAATGCATCTTTAGTTGCAGCATATTATTTGGCAG
Organism: uncultured Tenacibaculum sp.; assembly: GCA_938041625.1. Classification (GTDB taxonomy): domain Bacteria; phylum Bacteroidota; class Bacteroidia; order Flavobacteriales; family Flavobacteriaceae; genus Polaribacter. The sequence goes on from CALISK010000180.1 coordinate 2,717, forward strand.
CTGCAGAAGGAAATGAAATAAATAATTTGTTAGAGAATACAGTTATTCTACTTGATCCATCATTAAATCCTGATGGCTTACAACGTTTTGCTTATTGGGCTAATTCTAATAAATCTAAAAATATTAATCCAGATCCAAATGATAGAGAATATCATGAAGTTTGGCCTAGAGCTAGAACAAATCATTATTGGTTTGATATGAATAGAGATTGGTTACCGGTTCAATTACCTGAAAGTAGTGCACGTATTGCTACTTACCATAAATGGTTGCCAAATATTTTAACTGATCATCATGAAATGGGGAGTAATTCAACTTTTTTTTTCCAGCCAGGGATTCAAAGTAGAACACACCCTCTAACTCCAAAAATGAATCAAAAGCTTACAAAAGAAATAGCAAAGTATCATGCTAGTGCTTTAGATAAAATAGGATCTACTTATTATTCAGAAGAAAGTTTTGATGATTTTTACTACGGAAAAGGATCTACTTTTCCTGATATTAATGGTGGTATCGGAATTTTATTTGAACAAGGTAGTTCTAGAGGACACGCACAAGAGACTAAGAACGGGGTATTAACATTTCCTTTTACAATTAGAAATCAATTTACTACTGTTTTGTCTACATTAAAAGCAGCAAATGAAATGAGAGTAAAAATATTAAAATATCAACAAGACTTTTATAAAAATGCTCGTAATACCTATGAAAAAAATGCTATTGTTTTTGGTGATGAAAAAGATGCTGCCAAGTCTTATCATCTAGCTGAAGTTTTGAAGAAGCATAAAATAAGAATTCATGAATTGAAATCTGATTTGAAAATTGGAAATAAAAAATTTAAAAAAGGATATAGTTATGTTGTACCTAAAAATCAAAAAAATAAGTTTTTAATTAAAGCAATGTTTGATGTTCGTAAACAATTTAAAGATAGTTTGTTTTATGATGTTTCTGCCTGGACTTTCAATCATGCATTTGGTGTTGATTTTGAAAATAACATATCACTTTCAAAAGCAGGAAAAGAAATAACTACACTTAAACCTAAAGAAGGATCAATAAATTTTAAAAGTAATATTGGTTATTTAATACCATGGAATGAATACTATACACCAAAAGCTTTACAAGCTATTTTAGAAAAAAAATTAAGAGTAAAAGTTGCAATGAAAAATTTTAAGAATAATGCTATTTCTTATGATTATGGAACTATTTTTATTCCTTCTCAAAATCAAAAAATAAATAATGAGGATTTATTTAATTTTTTAGAAAAAACTTCTAAAGAGAACTATATAAATATTACAGGAGTAAAAACTGGTTTAAATGAAGGAATAGATTTAGGAAGTAATAACTTCAAATCAATTACAAAACCTAAAGTAGCAATGTTGGTTGGAAATGGAATTTTTGGAAATGATGCAGGTGAAATTTGGCATTTGTTTGATCAACGTTTTAATATTCCAATAACAAAATTAGATTTAAGTTATTTTGATAGAATTGATATAAGTAAATACACTACTATTATTATTCCTAATAGTTTCTCAGTAAGTATTGAAGTAACACAAAAACTAAAAAAGTGGGTTTTAAATGGAGGTACTTTAATTGGTTATAGAAATACGATAAATTGGTTGGTTAATGAAAAATTTATAAGAGTTAATTTTAAAAGAGTACAAACAGATACGATTAAGAATATAACATTTGAAGATAAACAAAAGAGTAGGGGAGCTCAGGTTATTGGAGGAGCTATTTTTAAAGCTAAATTAGATAGATCACACCCCATAAACTTTGGATATAAAAATAACTCTATTGCTTTATTTAGGAATACAAGATTATTTATTGAACCAAGCATAAAAAGTTATAATAACCCTATTCAATATACATCTGATCCTTTATTGAGCGGATACATTTCTAAAGAAAATTTAAAAGAAATAAAAAACTCAATACCTTTTAAAATTCAAAATTTAGGCAAAGGGAAGGTTTTAATTTTTACAGACAACACTAATTTTAGAGGCTTTTGGTATGGTACCAATAAATTATTAATGAATGCTGTTTTCTTTTCAAAAATTATGTAAATATTATATACATGTAATTCATTTTTAATAATGATTATTAAAATTAACTGAACTTGTATTTTAAATAATTCTTCTAATAGTAAAAGTATTAGAAGAATTATTTTTTAAAAACTTTATTTGTTAATAACCTACAAACCCAATTAATATAAATTGAAAATATTTAATGAGGTAAGGCCTTTTTTCTTCAATTTTATTACCATAAAGTTAACCTATCCAGATAAATTATAAGTATAGTAATAAAAGTAACTGTTAATCTGATTATTACCTACTATACAAAGTAGTACTAAAGCGAACTAGTCTTAAATAAGAATATACTGAAATTAGAATACGAAAAACAAAAGTAATTTTAAGTTAAATAATTGTGGAAACTTAATACATTTTAATAAATAAACCAAGTATAGTCATTAGTAAACCAATAATACTTATAGTTAGTTATAACACAGATATAATGAATTTAATTAGTTTTTCATTTTTATAGGTTTAAGACATATACTCTAAACCAATGATCTACTATTTTTATGTTTAATTTTTGAATAAAAAAAGACCAGATAAAAATATCTGGTCTAACTATAAAAATATGATTGTTATATTTTACTTTAATGAAAAGTTAATTGGAAAATTATACTTAACACTTACAGGTTTACCATTTTTAATAGCTGGTTTTAACCTAGGTAACTTTTCAATTAATTTTTCAGTTGCAGTCCCTAATATCTCTGCTCCTTTAGGTGTTCTTGTTTTTACATTTGCTACATCACCGTTTTTGTCAATTACAAATTGAGCATAAACTTTACCTTGTATATTATTAATACTTGCTTCTTCAGGGTAAGCAAAGTACTTATTAACATGAGCAATAAATTCTTTGTTAAAACATTCAAGAGAATTACTACTTGTACATTTCTTAAAGGCAGGTATAGAAGTTACTTCACTAAATTTAAAGATACTTTCCTTAGAAGTTACTTTTTTAACAACTCTTACGTTAGAAGCTTCTTTACCAGGTATTTTAAATGAAATTGGAATTCCATATTTAACCTTTACAGCTTTTCCGTTGTGTTTACCTGGTTTGAATTTTGGTAATTTACGAACAATTCTTTCAGCTTCCTTTTCTAATAATTCACCTTTATATGGACCACGTATATTTAAATCAGCTACAGCTCCTTCTTTATCTATAACAAACTGAACTAAAACCCTACCTTGAACACTATTTTTATAAGATTCTGCAGGATATTTAAAATTCTTTTTAACATGATCAATTATTTCTTTCTTGAAACATTTCTCTTGTTGATAGATAGAAACACTTTCACATTCACTAAATAAAGGTATTTCTTCTACTAAACTGAATGGAATTTTCTCTACAACTTCTTCACTACTTAAATCTAAGTTACCAACTAAAGAAGCTTTTTTCTTAAGAGCAGCTAATTTGTGGGAAGTATTTGAAGTACCAACACCAGTTACAGCGTCACGCTTTCTAATAACTCTTCTTCTAGAAGTTACTTCTACAGATACTTTTTTTGTTTTTGAATCTTTATCACTTTCAACAGAACATTTAGTGATACTGTTAAGATCTAATACAGGATCCGCTCCAGGCGTATCACATGTTTCTTTTTCTTGAGAAAAAGCTATTTGACTCATAAACAGAGTTATAGCTATTGTTAAGGCTTTATTAATCATACTTTCTTAGGGATTTTATAGTATTATTCGGGTACTAAAGTAGTAATAATATACGTGCTATGAAAGTTTTTTAACTTTTTTTAGCATAATATGTTAAAAAAGTTAAAAGTATTGATAGTTAGTTTGTTATGTGGTAAATAATATGGTTTAATCTGCACTAAAATTAATTGGTAAACTATATTTAACATTTACAGGTAAACCTTTATGTTTTCCAGATACTAATTTAGGTAATGATTTTATAACTCGATTAATTTCAGACTCTAATTGTAAATTCTTTTTTCTTGATTTAATGAATAAACTATTTACATTTCCTTTAATGTCTATAGTAAATTGAATAAATACCCTACCAGAGACACCTTCTTCTGAAGCTCTTTCTGGATCAAAATTTTCTGCAAAGTGTTTTGAGAATTCTTTATTAAAGCAACTCATATTATTATTGTTTGATGCTTCACAGTTTGGGAATAAAGGAACATTATCAACTACAGAAAATAATATTTCTTCGGCAACTATTTTGTTTTTAACAATTTCAGTTTTTATTTCAAGATGACTATTGTTTGAAATATTTTTTTCAAGATTTTTAGTATTATTTAAGGTGTTGACTTTATTTCTTGTTTTATTACTATTGTCGTCCTCTCTTTTACGAATAATTCTTTTTCTTATTTTTTTTGAAGCAACATTTAAAACAACTTTATTTTCACTATCATCTTTTTCAATAGTACATTTAGATATTGAATTTAAATCGAGTTGAACTTCTTCTGGAGAATCACATTGTTTTTTGTTTTGAGAAAATCCATCTAAATTGATGAATACTAATAATAGGGCTATTAGTTTGAGGGGGAAATTTTTCATAAATGAGGGAAGTTTTGATTTATAATTTATTTAACTGGTCATTACAAATTTCGTTTTTAAATTATTAGTCTATGTTAATTATTTTTTATTGAAAAGTTAATTTGATAGTACATGTTAATTAAAAATTATTATTATTTTAATTATTAAATTACATTTAATTAACACTATGGGGAGTTAAGTATCTTACTTTGAGATATTTCAAATTTAATGAATAAAAAAACTCTTTCTATTAACATAGGTTAATAGAAAGAGTAAGTTTCTTTTATTTAGGTGTTTAGCTGTTTATTTAGCCTTTAACATCCATTAATTCTACATCAAATATAAGTGTAGCGTCTGGAGGTATTACACCACCTGCTCCTGCTTGTCCGTATGCTAAATTAGAAGGTATAACTAGACGAGCTTTATCACCAACATTTAATAATTGAATACCTTCGTCCCAACCAGCAATTACTTGTCCAACTCCAATAGGAAAATCAATAGGTTGTTTGCGTTTGTATGATGAATCAAAAACAGTTCCGTCTAATAATTGACCTTTATAATGTACAGATACAGTAGCGCCTTTAGTAGCTTTTTTACCTTCTCCGTTTTGTAAAATTTTATATCGTAATCCACTAGGAGTTTCATCATATCCAGTAGCGATAGAATCTAATAATTCTTTTTGTTTTGCTTTTTCTTCAGCTTCTCTTTTTTCTCTACTTCCTTCAAAAGTTCTAAAAGCTTCAACAGCATTAAAAGCTTCAGCAGTATCACCAACACGAATGATTTCAACATTCATATCATCACCTTGAGCAACTGCATCAACAACATTTTGTCCTTCTATTACATTACCAAAAACGGTATGCTTTCCGTCTAACCAAGGAGTTTCAACGTGTGTGATAAAAAATTGAGATCCATTTGTTCCAGGTCCAGCATTGGCCATAGATAATTTACCAGGAGCATCATGTTTTAAATCAGGATGAATTTCATCATCAAATTTATACCCAGGGTTTCCTGTTCCTGTTCCTTGAGGACAACCACCTTGAACCATAAAATCTGGTATCACTCTATGAAATTTTAATCCATTATAATATGGCTCACCTTGAGGACGAGCTTCGTTTTCTAAATTTCCTTCTGCTAAAGCAACAAAGTTACCTACAGTTCCTGGAGTTTTTTCATATTCTAAGTTCACTAAAATTTCTCCTTTTGGAGTAGTGAATTTTGCGTAAATTCCGTTATTCATATTTTAATGTTTAAATATATTATTGTTTATTTTGAAGCTAATAATGTAGCAAAGTTAAAGCGTAATCCAAAGTTTAAATTATTAGCGTTTACATTTCCGAAAGGCGCATATAGTTTTCCTCCAGAAGCTGTTAGTGTTAAGTTATTATAAATGGTATAATTTAACCCAATTGTTGGTCTTACAACAATACCTTCACCAGTATCTACACCAGCACCTCCAGCTGCACCACCTGTTAAATTTATAAAAGCGTTTAATTTATTATTAAAAAAAACATTTGATTTAAAACCAATACCAGCTAATCCGTGAGCATAACCACCAGATCTTCCTCCATATGCAAAGCCAGCTTCACCTATTAAGTAAATATTGTTAGTAATATCATAATTAAATTGTAAAGCTAATAGTTGTAAGTCTGTAACTAATATATTATTAGGGTCATCTGTTTTATTTACTTTAAAATAAGTTTGATTTTCTAAAGTAGCACTTATCCCTTGTGTTTTAAAATTGGAAATTTCTTTTCCTTCTATAGATGTGGTTCCTCCAGTCGAATTTATGTATTTAATACCAAACCCTAATGTGTATGCTTCAAAGTCACCGTCTAAAGCACGGTAATATCCTCCATGTCCACTTAAAGCTAGGTTGTTAGATAGTTTTAAATCTATCCCTGCAGATGGGTATATGGTTAAACCTCCTTCAGGAGCAATCCTTCCTCCAGCAGCACCAATACCTAATTTACCAAATAGATTAAAGTACTTAGATTGATAAGAGTGATATCCTGCACCAAAAAATAAATCCATAAAACCAGCACGTAAACCTTTATATATGGCATCTGTATGCGCAAATAAAAACGTTTTTTCATTTAAATATTTTTGATATTCAAACCCTAAAACATATAATGTTTCATTTAAAGTACTTCTATTATCTTTTTTAGAATCACCAAAAGGAAAGAAAAAATCGAAACGAATTTGTTGCGTGTTTTTTGTAGCAGGCTTTTTCCAAAAAGCAGTTTTATCGTTGTTTAAGTGAATGAATTTTTTCTGCGCATTTTTATAATTTGTAAAACGAAGTACAGTAGGAATTTCGATAAAAAAAGAAACTGCATTATCTTTAATATAACCAGTAAAAAAATCTACATAACTATATTGCACACCAAAAGAGTAATTATTTTTCTTAAACTGTAAACCAATATTAGAGTTTATAAAAGCACCGTCATTAACAAGGTTTCGATATCCACCACCACCGCCAAAGTGAACATTCGCATCTATATAAATGTTTTTATATAATCTCTTGTTAACACCTAGTTCTGCACCTAATGTAAATAAACCACCTTGATCTCCTGTTACAGCAAAATGAAACCCAGCACCACCATATAACCAATCATTAAAAGGTATTTGATAATGTAAACCTGTTAAACCCATTGTTGGTTTTAAATTAGGAAAATCATCAACAGGCATTGAAACTGGAATAAAATTTAAGCGAACTTTATTATCAAGTTCTTTTCCTTTTAAAGAAGATATATCTTGGGCAAAAGAAAATCCTAAACCTAAAAACAATAACAAAGAAAAAAAAGATACTCTTTTAAAAATCATGTTAATATATTTTTTGCTTGAAACATTTAATTTTGATTACTGCTAAAATTCACTTGTAAAATGAAGTTTGACAGAAGGATACTTACTTTGAGTCATTTGAATTGTAAAAGAAGAATCTGCTAAAAAGACTAATTGATTTTGTTTGTCTTTCGCTAAATAACGCTGTTTTACTCGTTTAAACTCTTTGAATTCTTCATTTTTTTCATCTTCAGGTTCTACCCAACAAGCTTTATGGACAGAAATATTTTCATAAGTACATTTAGCACCATATTCATGTTCTAAACGATATTGAATAACTTCATATTGAAGCGCTCCTACAGTTCCTATAATTTTTCGACCATTCATGTCTAAAGTAAATAGTTGGGCAACTCCTTCATCCATTAACTGATCCAATCCTTTATATAATTGTTTTGCTTTTAAAGGATCTGCATTGTTAACATAACGGAAATGTTCTGGTGAAAAGCTAGGAATTCCTTTAAAGTTTAGTTTTTCTCCTTCGGTTAAAGTATCTCCAATTTTAAAATTACCTGTATCATGTAAACCAACAATATCACCAGCAAAAGAGATATCTACAATCTCTTTTTTTTCAGCAAAAAAGGCATTTGGACTAGAAAATTTCACTTTTTTATTATTACGAACATGTAAATAAGGAGTATTACGTTTAAAAGTTCCAGAAACAATTTTAACGAAAGCTAAACGATCTCTATGTTTAGGATCCATGTTTGCGTGAATCTTAAATACAAAACCAGTTAATTTTTCTTCTTTTGAATCTACTAGACGCTCTTCTGCATTTTTAGGTTGCGGGTCTGGAGCGATATCAATGAAACAATCTAATAGTTCTTTTACACCAAAATTATTTAAAGCAGAACCAAAGAAAACAGGTTGTAAATCACCATTGACATATTCTTCTTGATTGAATTCAGGATATACACCTTCAACCATTTCTAATTCTTCACGTAATGTTTCAGCAGCATCATTACCTATCATTTCATCTAGCTCAGGTACATTAATATCTGTAAATTCAACACCACTAGTAACTGTTTGTTTATTATCTGGTGAGAAAACATTTATCTTCTTTTCCCAAATATTATATATTCCTTGAAAATCATATCCCATTCCTATAGGAAAAGAGAGTGGAGTAGTTCTTAAACCTAATTTTTGTTCTACTTCATCTAATAAATCGAAAGCATCTTTTCCTTCACGATCTAATTTATTAATAAAAACAATAATTGGTATTTTACGCATTCTACAAACTTCTACTAATTTTTCAGTTTGTGGTTCAACTCCTTTTGCAACATCAATAACTACAATAACACTATCTACTGCAGTAAGTGTTCTAAAAGTATCTTCAGCAAAATCTTTATGCCCAGGAGTATCTAAAATGTTTATTTTTTTTCCTTTGTAATTAAAAGCCAATACAGAAGTAGCAACCGAAATACCACGTTGACGTTCTATCTCCATAAAATCGGAAGTAGCTCCTTTTTTTATTTTATTACTCTTTACAGCTCCAGCTTCTTGAATAGCTCCACCGAAAAGCAATAATTTCTCTGTTAGTGTTGTTTTACCAGCATCTGGGTGAGATATGATTCCGAAAGTTCTTCTTTTCTGTATTTCTTCTAAAAAACTCATGTATAAAATTTGAGTTTGCAAAGATAGGTTTAAATAAAAAAAGAGCAAATATTTTAGCCGTTTATCACTTTAAATCAATTTGTTTAAGAAATAGAGCTTAATTGATAGCGGTTAAATGTTTTTTATTAAAAAACGATAGAAACATTTAATAAAAACTATTTTAAAATTTAACTAATTAAATTTTAGTTAGGAGTACTTAATTTTTTATAATTTTTTTTGTGGTATACCCTAAATTAGAGTTGACTCTTACAAAGAAAATACCAGCGTTTAATTTAGATACATCTAAAGTATATGAATCATCAACATGTTTTGGTTTATGGGCCAACAATAATTTACCATGAATATCGAAAATATTTATAGCAGTTTTAGTTACTTGATCAAATTTAATAGTAACTTTTGAATTTACTGGATTTGGGTAAATTTGAGTGTTTTTTTGAAAATTTTCAGAATCTAGACTTAAAGTAGAACTTACCAAGGGAGAAGCCCATAAGCCTCTT
>CALISK010000181.1 GCA_938041625.1 uncultured Tenacibaculum sp.
CCTCCTTTTTTAGCTGTTCGTTTAGATAAAGCTAAAATAAAAACTCTTTTCTGGGATAAATTTAAAGATTCAGAATTTTCTAATCAAGTTGCTTTTAACAACTATTTTAGAGGTTTAATTCTAAAAACTGAAGGTAATGATGGTTCCTTAGTTCCTTTAACATTAGGTGCTAATTCACCTCGTTTAGAAGTTTACTATACTATAACTAGAATTGAAAATGGAACTATAAAAGATACAGTTCCTGGTAATTATTCTTTTCCACTAAACGGTATTACTAATAGTAAATATGTAATGCCTAATCCAGCTCAAAACCCAAATACAGGTTCAAATAGTTTTCCTATACAAGGAACTGCAGGTAGCATGGCACGTATTAAAATACTAAATGACATTCAATTACAAGAATTAAGATCTCAAAACATCTTAATTAATGATGCTTCTTTAATTTTTAATATTGATGCTTCAAGAGATACGATTAAAGCACCTAAGAGATTATTTATTTATAAAGAAGATAAGAATAGCCATGTAAAAGATAGTTATTCAGAACCTGCTTTTTTCGGTGGCCAACTAGAATTGAACGCTAGTAAACCTGAAAAATATACTGTAAGGATAACCGATCATATTTCAGATGTAGTTAAAGGAGAAACCTTTAACTCACCTCTTATTCTAAAAGTGTTTAATACCACTACTGATATCCCTACAATACCAAATACTAATCAATTAGACACAATTGTAAAAACCTATAATTGGAATCCTAGAGGTGTTAGTTTATTAAATAACTCAACAACAAATGGCGAAAAAAGAGCCAAATTAATTATATCATATTCTGAAGAAAAAGAGAGTAATTAACCTATTTAAAACTAAGTAAAATTTATGTGTGGAATCACAGGCTACATTGGGGAAAGAGATGCTTATCCAATTGTAATTAATGGATTAAAACGATTAGAATATCGTGGTTATGACAGTGCTGGGATAATGATGTATGACGGAGAGAAAATGAACCTTTCAAAAACAAAAGGTAAGGTATCTGATCTTGAATTAATAACCACTAATAACGAAAAAAAAAGAATTGGTAAAATAGGAATAGGTCATACTAGATGGGCCACTCACGGTGTTCCTAATGACAGTAATTCTCATCCACATTTTTCTCAATCTGGAGATTTAGTTATAGTTCATAATGGTATTATTGAAAATTATGACACTATAAAAAAGGAATTAATTTCTCGAGGGTATAAATTTCAAAGTGATACAGATACTGAAGTTCTTGTAAATTTAATTGAAGAAGTTAAAAAAAATGAAGGTTGTAAGTTAGGTAAAGCTGTACAATTGGCCTTAACTAATGTAATTGGAGCTTATGCTATTGCTGTTTTTGACAAAACAAAACCAAATGAATTAGTTGTGGCTCGTTTAGGGAGTCCCATAGCTATTGGAGTTGGAAAAAACAATGAAGAATTTTTTATAGCATCCGATGCTTCACCTTTTATAGAATACACAAAAGATGCTCTTTATTTAGAAGATGGTGAATTAGCCATTATAAAAAAAGGAAGAGGAATAAAGGTTCGACAAATTGATAATGACAAGCCTATAGATCCTAAGATACAAGAATTAAAACTAAGTCTTGATCAAATTGAAAAAGGAGGTTACGATCATTTCATGCTAAAAGAAATTTACGAACAGCCTAAAGCTATTACTGATACTTATAGAGGTAGAATGTTAGCTGATCAAGGTATTATTAGAATGGCTGGTGTTGATGATAATATTTCAAAATTTTTAAACGCTGATAGAATTATCATAATTGCTTGTGGTACTTCATGGCACGCAGGTTTAGTTGGTGAGTATTTATTAGAAGACATGGCTAGGATTCCTGTAGAAGTTGAATACGCTTCTGAGTTTAGATATAGAAACCCTATAATTACACCTAAAGATGTTGTTATTGCTATTTCTCAATCTGGTGAAACTGCTGATACTTTAGCTGCAATTAAATTAGCCAAATCTAAAGGAGCCTTTGTTTTTGGTGTTTGTAATGTCGTTGGTTCATCAATAGCAAGAGAAACTCATGCTGGTGCTTATACACATGCTGGTCCGGAAATAGGAGTTGCATCTACGAAAGCATTTACAACTCAAATTACACTACTTACGTTAATTTCTTTAAAACTAGCTCAAGAAAAAGGCACTTTATCTAAAACAGCTGTAAATACTTATTTACAGACAATGCAACAGATTCCTAATCAAGTTGAAAAACTATTAAAAATTGACCCTCTTGTACAAGAGATAGCAAGTGTTTATAAAGATGCTACAAATTGTTTGTATTTAGGACGAGGATTTAATTTTCCTGTCGCTCTTGAAGGTGCTTTAAAATTAAAAGAGATTTCTTACATACACGCAGAAGGCTATCCTGCTGCTGAAATGAAACATGGGCCAATAGCTTTAATAGATGAAAATATGCCTGTTTTTGTTATTGCTACAAGAAAAGGACATTACGAAAAAGTAGTTAGTAACATTCAAGAAATTAAATCAAGGAGTGGTAAAATTATTGCCATTGTTACTGAAGGAGATGAAACTGTTAAAGAAATAGCAGATCATGTAATAGAAATTCCTGAAACGGAAGAAGCTCTTACACCTCTTTTAACAACTATTCCTTTTCAATTACTATCATATCACATAGCTGTTATGTTAAATAAAAATGTAGATCAACCTAGAAATTTAGCTAAATCGGTTACCGTAGAGTAATTCCTTTTCACTAAATATATAAAATAAAAAGACCAGTATAATTATACTGGTCTTTTTTTAATCATCTTTTTTAAAACAGGCATAGACAGGAAAATGATCTGAATACCCTCCTTTATACCAAGGACCAATATATGTTCTAAACGGACTTCCTTTATATTTTCCTTTATAAGTACGCAACCATTTTTTATTGAATACATCTGCTTTAATAAAACTATGTTTACTTTTAGTTTCAAAAAAACTCTTAGATATTATGATTTGATCAAATAAGTTCCATTTCCCTTTATAAGACAAGGACCCCAAACCTTTTGAATGTAAAGACTCCATTGGATTATAAAAATCATCTGTAACTAAATGTTTTTTTACACTTTCACTTTTTGGATCATCATTGAAATCGCCCATAATTATAATTCTAGGGTCTTTATAATTACTTTTAATCTCTTCTATAGCTTCTTGTACTTTTTTAGCTACTTCTATCCGTTTAGGTCTTGTTTCTTCTTCTCCTTCACTTCTAGATGGCCAATGATTAACAATTACATGAATTTCCTCATTATTAATTTTACCTCTGACCACTAAAATATCTCTAGTATAATCGATATAACCATCCTCTTTAACAAAACTAGGTGTAAATATCTTAGAAGAGATATACTCAAAATAATCATCTCTATAAATTAAAGCGACATCTATTCCTCTCTCATCTTTAGAATCATAGTGAGCATATTTATAATCATATTTTTTTAAATTCTTGTGACTCACTAAATCGTCAAGTACTTTACTGTTTTCTACTTCTACCAATCCTAAAATAACTGGTACATCATCTGTAGCTTCTTTTCCTAATTGAGAAATTACATAACTTAATTTTTTAAGTTTTTTTAAATATCTTTTCTTTCCCCATTTTCGATTTCCTTTAATGGTAAATTGATCATCATTGGTATTAGGATTATCTTTCGTATCAAATAAATTTTCTACGTTATAAAACCCTACAGAAAAGATTTTTTTATTCTTTGTTCCCATTATTTTTTCTTGGTAAATGCTAATATAACTAAAAACGCAACCAGTTGGTTGCGTTTTTAGTTATATAGTTTCTCCTAGTTCTTTCAACTTAGAAGTATTCTCAGCGAGCATGAGTTCGTCAATAATTTTTTGAACATCACCATTTACAATATTTTGTAAATCATATAATGTTAATCCGATTCTATGATCTGTAACTCGACCTTGTGGATAATTATAAGTTCTAATTTTTGCAGAACGATCTCCCGAAGTAACCATAGTACCTCTTTTTAAAGCATCTTCAGCATTTTTCTTCGCTAATTCCATCTCATATAAACGAGATCGTAATACTTTAAAAGCCTTTTCCTTATTTTTATGCTGTGATTTTTGATCTTGACACTGCGCTACTAAACCTGTAGGTATATGGGTTAAACGTACCGCTGAATATGTTGTATTTACAGACTGACCTCCTGGACCAGAAGAACAAAAGAAATCAATACGAACATCTTTTGGGTTAATTTCAACATCAAATTCTTCAGCCTCAGGAAAAACCATACAAGTTGCAGCAGATGTATGAACCCTACCTTGTGTTTCTGTTTGTGGTACACGCTGAACACGATGTACTCCGGCTTCAAATTTCAATGTTCCATAAACATCACTTCCATTAACTTCAAATTGAATTTCTTTAAAGCCTCCATTTGTTCCTTCACTATAATCAACAATAGAAACTTTCCAGCCCTTACCTTCACAATATTTAGAATACATTCTAAATAAATCTCCAGCAAATATACTAGCTTCATCACCACCTGCACCAGCACGTAATTCAACTACAGCATTTTTAGAATCCTCAGGGTCTTTAGGTATTAACAAAAATTTTATTTCATCTTCTAATACTGGTATTCTATTTTTGGCCTCATCCATCTCCATTTTAGCCATTTCAACCATTTCTGCATCACTACCGTCAGCTATAATCTCCTTAGCCTCAGTCATATTATTTAGAAGCATTTGATACTCGTCTGCTTTTTCAACAACCTTTCCTAAATCTTTATATTCTTTATTTAATTGTACATAACGTTTTTGATCAGTAATAATATCTGGTTGAATGATTAAATCAGAAACCTCATCATATCGTTGTTTTACAATCTGTAATTTATCTAGCATTATTCTTTTCTTGGTGTGCGAATTTACAACTTTTCTTTAAATTTGTTTTATTGAAAAATCAGTGATTAACTTAAAATTTATTCTATATGAGATTTTTAACTCTAATTTTTATTGCTAGCTTTCTTTTTTCTTGTGAAAAAGAATCAAAAATTCCTGATTTTTTAATTGGAACCTGGGAAAGAATAAATGATGAATCTAATAAAAAAACCTATGAAATTTGGAAAAAAGATTTTTCAGGACTTGGTTTTACCCTAAGAGATAAAGACACCGTATTTAAAGAAAAACTTAATATCGTTACCAAAAAAAACAATCAGTATTTAAAAGTTACAGGAGTTAATCAACAACCTACTTTCTTTGTAATAACAACACTCACAGAAAACTCTTTTACATGTGAAAATTCACAAAATGAATTTCCTAAAAAAATATCCTATTGGTTAGAAAACGAAACATTGAATGCTAAAGTTGCTAATGATGATTTTGCTATAGATTTTGTTTTTAAAAAGATTGAATAAAAAAATAAACTTAATTTTTTAATAACAACATAGATCCCGATAAAAAAAGAACAATCAATACAATTCTTTTTAAAAGAACTTCATTCAATTTTAAATACATTTTTTTCCCAAGATATATTGCCAATAAAAACAAAGGTAATAACAATAATGAATAGTATAAATGACTAAAATTCAACATTCCTTGAATGTAAAGAATTGGAATTCTTGTAATAGTAATTAAACCTAAAACACCAAACATTGTAGCTCTAAAAACTTTCATATCTATAACAGAATTTCTAACTACAATAACATACAAAGGCCCTCCTGTAGAAAACAATCCTGAAAAAAACCCACCAGCTAAACCAAAAACAAATTCCAACTTAGTGTTTTTAATCGCTTTATCTTTCATATAAATAGAATACATTACATACAAAAGAATAAACGCACCTAACATCTTTTTTAACACAATTGGTTTCCCATATTGAAGCACCCATATACCTAAACTAACACCAAAAATTGTTGCTATAATTAATTTAATAATTACTTTTTTATCTACATTTCTCCATTCTTTAGATATTAATATAATACTTGAATACAAGTAAAACAATGCCAAATACGCTATTGCATCTTGCAAGCTCATTGTTATCAATAATATTGGTAATGCTACTAACGCTCCTGCAAAACCTATTACTGTTTGAATAAAAAAACCTAAAAAAACACCTAATCCCAAAATTAAAAAAAACTCAATACTCATTAGAAATACAATTGTAAAATTTCAATTCAAAATTAAAAACCTATCGTTTTAGTAGGAAATTGATTTAATTCTAAATACTTTTATTTTTTATACAATCGAGTTAATTAAAGTCAAA
>CALISK010000182.1 GCA_938041625.1 uncultured Tenacibaculum sp.
TTTAGTTATTTTATATTAATCATTCAGTTTTAATACTGCCATAAATGCTTCTTGTGGAATTTCTACATTACCTACTTGACGCATTCTTTTCTTTCCTTTCTTTTGTTTTTCTAAAAGTTTACGCTTCCTAGAAATATCTCCTCCATAACATTTTGCTGTAACATCTTTACGTAATGCTTTTGTTGTTTCACGAGCAATAATTTTTGCTCCAATCGCAGCTTGTATAGGAATATCAAACTGTTGTCTTGGAATTAATGTTTTTAATTTCTCAACAATCTTTTTTCCTATTGTATAAGCGTTGTCTGCATGTAATAATGCCGATAGCGCATCTACAGGTTGTGCATTTAATAAAATATCTACACGAACTAATTTAGAGGTTCTCATTCCTATAGGACTATAGTCAAAAGAAGCATATCCTTTAGAAACGGTTTTTAATCGATCATAAAAATCGAATACAATTTCTGCTAAAGGCATATCAAAAGTAAGCTCTACTCTTTCTGTAGTTAAATATGTTTGATTTACAATTTCTCCTCTTTTTTCTATACAAAGAGACATTACTTGCCCTACAAAATCTGATTTTGTAATAATAGATGCCTTAATAAAAGGTTCTTCTACTCTATCTAGTCTTGATGGATCTGGTAAATCTGTTGGATTATTTAATAATACAATCTCTTCAGGGTTTTTCTTTGTGTATGCGTGGTAAGAAACGTTAGGAACTGTAGTAATTACAGTCATATTAAATTCACGTTCTAAACGTTCTTGAATAATTTCCATGTGTAACATTCCTAAAAATCCACATCGAAAACCAAAACCTAATGCCGCTGAGCTTTCTGGTTGAAATACCAAAGAAGCATCATTCAATTGTAGTTTTTCCATAGAATAACGCAACTCCTCATAATCTTCTGTATCTACAGGATAAATTCCTGCAAATACCATTGGTTTTACATCTTCAAAACCATCTATTGTTTCTGTAGTTGGGTTTTCGGCATCTGTAATAGTATCACCTACTTTTACTTCTTTAGCTGTTTTTATTCCTGTAATTAAGTATCCTACATCTCCTGTTTTTACAGATTTTTTTACAACTTGTTCTAATTTTAAAGTTCCAACCTCATCAGCAAAGTATTCATTATTCGTAGCCATGAATTTTATACGTTGCCCTTTTTTAATCTCTCCATTTAAAACACGGAAATAAGTTTCAATTCCTCTATAAGAATTATAAACTGAATCAAAGATTAATGCTTGAAGAGGTGCTTCAGGATCTCCTTCTGGTGCTGGAATTCTATCAATAATTGCATTTAAAATATTATCAACCCCAAAACCTGTTTTTCCACTTGCATGAATTACATCTTCTGGATCACATCCTAATAAGTCTACAATATCATCTGTAACTTCTTCTGGATTAGCAGAAGGTAAATCTACTTTATTTAATACAGGAATAATTTCTAAATCATTCTCTAATGCTAAATATAAATTAGAAATAGTTTGTGCTTGTATGCTTTGCGCTGCGTCTACGATTAAAAGAGCTCCTTCACAAGCAGCAATAGAACGAGAAACTTCATACGAAAAATCGACATGACCAGGAGTATCTATCAAATTTAAAATAAAAGGCTCTCCGTTATGAATATAATCCATTTGAATAGCATGAGATTTTATGGTAATTCCTCTTTCACGCTCCAAATCCATATTGTCTAATAACTGATTTTGTTTTTCACGTTCAGTAACAGCTCCTGTAAAATCTAATAGCCTATCTGCTAAAGTACTTTTACCGTGATCTATGTGCGCAATAATGCAAAAATTCCTAATGTTTTTCATACGACGAATTCCTTATATTTAAACAGTTTGCAAAGATACGGTATTTAAAAGCTTTAACAAATAAAAGTTATTTAACTAATAAAGTAGTTTTTTTACTTTTGTTTTGTTTAAATTAAAACAGAAAACACTCTTGTTTTTTACCCCTCCAAATCATTTAAAAAACACTTATTGCTTTGAACTAAAAAAAATGCACCTTATTTTAGTTTAAGTATAATTGAATGTTCTTTTCTATCTCAAAAAAGAACATTCATTAAAAAACATAACGCTTTTTTAAGTGTTTTTTTTCCTTTTCACCCTTCAAAACTTCCTCCTCACTTACTTTAATTAGTATTAAAACAAAGACTCACCATAATTTTGACATGAAATAAAAACTATTAATCAAGAAACATTAAAATTAACTTATCATGCTAAAAAAACAGATTTTAAAACTAAAAACGTTCATAATAAAACTCAACTTATATATAGGGACAAGTCTTATATATAAATTTCAACAAGATTTAAAACGAGGTGATAATTATGACCTATTATAAAAAACATAGAACTAACAAATTAATGAACATAGTTCATTTAAAATATTTTTTATACTCAGTATAATCTTATTTATATTTTATATAATATTAACTTTTAGGTTTTAAATAAGAAGGGAACATATTTTTCTAATTAGTTTTTAATATTATTATTTATTCATAAACCAATTATACTGAGTTTTTAACCGAAACTATCAAACCATTTTAAAAGAAGAAATTCCTATTAACATTAAAAACAATTTCCTTGGAAAATAAAATTATACTATATTTATGAAAACCATAATTTTTAATCCCAACATACAATGAAAAATTCTCTTAAAACTTTCCTATTCTTTTCTAGTATTCTATTAGTTAATTGTTCTTCATCTGAAGTACCAGCAGAGGAAACACCAATAGATACTACAGAAAAGGTAACTTACGAAAAAGACGTTAAAAATATTATTAATTCTAGCTGTGCCACAACTGCTTGTCATGATGCTGTTAGCCCTAC
>CALISK010000183.1 GCA_938041625.1 uncultured Tenacibaculum sp.
ATTTTTTGTTAATTTTATGATAATATTAACCTAAACAACCTATTATTATGAAAAAACAATTACTTATTGTTTTATTCTTGTCGTCTATTGTAGCAATGGCACAAGGCAAAGTAAAAAACAAACCTTTTTATCGTGGTACAATTCCTTCCGTAGAATATGTTGCTCCGATATCTACTAGATCTGCTGATTTAGTTCCGTTTGTAGATGTTCAAAAGGAAGCCAAAGACAAAAGATCTATGGGGAACATTGTTATTCCTGGAAAAGATCCGCAAACCAAAAATGATTACTTTATACGGAACAAAAACTCGAAAGAGCAAAGTATGAAAATGGCTGATCCAGAATTAGTGTTTGATACCTACTCTTCAAATTCACAGCCTACAGACCCTTCGTTAGCTGTGGGGCCAAATCATGTTATGGTTGTATTTAATACAGGTTTCATGATTTATGACAAGCAAGGAAATGAGTTATTAGGAGAAACCGCTCCTAATCCAGCTATTTTTCCTTCTGGAGGATGTTGTGATTTAACTGTTTCTTACGATAACGCCGCCGATCGTTGGGTTTTATCTTTTTTAAATGGTGCTGGAGCAGGTGCTCAAATAGCAGTATCTGATGGTTCCAACCCATTAACTTCTGGCTGGTATATATATAATGTTTCTCAAATTAATGATTATCAAAAATTATCAATTTGGAGTGACGGATATTATATAACAGACAATACAAATAGTGCAAACAGAGTTTGGGCTTTAGATAGAAATGCGATGCTTAATGGAGATTCTGGTGCAGGTATATTAGGTTTTAACCTACCTAATATTGCTACTAGTGGTTTTTATAGCCCTCAAGTATTAAATGTTACTGATAGTAATTTACCTGCAACAGGAGGTGCTACTGTAGTATATATGCAAGATAATGCTTGGACTGGAGTTTCTTCAGATCATGTAAAAGTATGGAATATTGATGTAGATTGGTCTAATACATCAAACTCCTCAGTATCTAACCCGCAAGAAATTTCTATTACTCCTTTTATTGGAGTGTTTGATAGTGGAAGCTTTGCTAATTTACCGCAGCCAAATGGTGGAGCAACTATAGATGCTTTACAAGCAACAATAATGAATCAAGCACAATTTAGAAAATTTGGTACTCATAACTCTGCAGTATTTAATTTTGTTGTAGATATAGATGCTTCTTCTGGAAAACGTGCTGGTATCCGTTGGATGGAATTCCGTCAAAGTGGAGATAATCAACCTTGGTCTTTATATCAAGAAGGAACATATGCTGCCCCAGATGGAAAACATGCATGGAATGCTAGTTTAGCTATGGACAGTGCTGGAAATATTGGTATGGGATATACTTCTTTATCTGGACCTACTTCATCTTCTACCGTAAGAGTAAGTTCTTACTTTACTGGAAGAATAAATGGAGATCCTTTAGGAACTATGACCGCTGCTGAAGGACTTATAGCAAATGGTAATGCAAATATTCCAGGTACACGTTATGGAGATTATAGTAAAATTGATGTAGATCCATCTAATAATAGTACTTTTTGGTTCATTACCGAATATATGAACAATGGAAGAAAAGGGGTTATTGGTACTTTTAAAATGCAACCAGCTGGCCCACCAGATACTCAATCACCTACAAATCCATCTAATTTAGCTGCTTCAAACATTACTTTTAATGGAGCTTCTTTAAATTGGACAGCTTCTACCGATAATGTTGGGGTATCTCAATATTTAATTTCTATAGATGGAAATCAAGTAGGAACATCACCTACTCCTTCTTTTGATGTAACTGGTTTATCTCCTCTTACACAATATAATGCTTCTGTAGTAGCACAAGATGCTGCTGGAAATGTTTCTGGTAGTGTAAGTGTTACTTTTACAACAATAGATGGTTCAGCACCTGTTAACTATTGTGATTCTTCAAGTAATAATGTAAGTGATGAATTTATTAGTAATGTTAATTTAAATAACATAAATAATAACTCTACAGGGTTAGTGTATTCAGATTTTTCTAGTATTTCTACGAATTTAAGTGAAGGACAACAATACACAATAAATGTAACTCCTACATGGACAGGAAGTGCCTTTGCAGAAGGTTATGGTGTTTGGATTGATTATAACAATAATGGAGATTTTACAGATAGTGGAGAATTAGTTTGGTCTAAAGCACCTTCTACTAACGCAACTAATAGTGGAACTTTTACAATTCCTAATGGTACTGCTCTAACAGCTGTAAGAATGAGAGTTTCTATGAAATACAATGCAATACCTACTTCTTGTGAAAACTTTACCTATGGAGAGGTAGAGGATTATACAATTAACTTAGAAGCTGGAAATGGTGGCGGTGGATCTGTGGGTACTATTGCTGGTTATAGTTTTGAAGATGGGCTTCAAGGTTGGAGTGATCCTGGAAGTGATGCTACTCGTATAAATAGTGCTGCAAGATCTTATGATGGAGATTTTTCTATCAGACTTAGAGATGATACAAGTACCTCAAACACTGTATCTCCTGTATTAGATCTTTCTGGTAATACAGAAGTTACTTTTGAGTTTTTTGCTTTCATAAATAGTTTTGAATCAGGAGAAAATTTCTTTATTGAATTTTTTAACGGCTCTACTTATGAAGTAATAGGACAGTATACTGTTGGAGTTGATTATAATAATGATGAGTTTTTTACAGATATTATTTCTTTAAACACTACAGATTATGACTTTAATGCAAACAATAGGTTCCGTTTACGTTGTGATGCAAGTGGAAATGCTGATAGAGTTTATTTTGATTTAATTACCATAAAAGGTGACAATGTTAAAGCTCCATCTACAAGAGATATAACACCTCAGGCTACACCTGGTGAAGAATTAATTGCTTTTACTGAGAAATCATTAAAAAGTATTAAACTATATCCAAACCCAGCAATGAATAGCTTAAATATCGAAATTTTAAATGGAGACTTTAATGAAGTTACTATTTATTCAATCACAGGAAAAGTAGTCTATACTTCTGATAAAAAAGTGAATGAAAAATCAACTATTGATGTTTCTCAATTCGCTGCAGGTTCTTATTTTGTTAAGTTTATCTCCAATGGAAAGGCTATAACTAAACGATTTATTAAAAGATAATTAAGCCTGCTTGTCTTTGATAAATATTTTTAATTAAAAAAACTGAGGATTCAATTGAATCCTCAGTTTTATTTTAATATCCATCTTCATTTTGTAATGGATGATAAATTAGTTTTTTCTTATTTTTTATTTGATATTCTATACCAATACTATCTTTAGTAACATCTACTAATTTTGCATTTTGTATTGGGTATTCTTTAAACTCAAATTCATATAAAATATCGTCCATATTTAAATTTAGCACCTCTTTTACTACATTAGAATATATAGGTCTACCTATATTTTCTTCTATAATTCCTCTTTTTTTATAAATATAAATTCTATGTATTGATAATGCTTGATGATTCGTTCTTTCAATTCTATAATTGTTATTTAATCCTATTTGTTGATAATCGTCAATAGTAGAAAAAAAGTTTAACATCCCTAAAAAAGGTATTGCCATTGGTAAAATACTTAATAAAATAAATAATAGTAATGAATAGAAATATATTTTTACTGGTTTCTTTTTCCAGAAACAAATTATTATTATCACAGTAAGTAACAACCAACTCCAATTAATTATTTTATCTGTATAATACCCTGAATAACTATGATCATAAAAAGACAAAATAACTTCAACAACAAAAAATATAGTTAGAATAATGTATGATATAACTAACGTTTTATTTACTGTTTTCATTGATGGCTTTTTAATTTAATAAATAACTATTCTATTCGTTTTTTTGTACACTTACTGTTTTTCAAATCCATTATATTAGGATTAAAATAATTCCTTCTAATATTAAAGCTCTTTTTTAATTCTTCCTTTTTTTCGAATTCTTTAACAACATTTTTAATAGCACAAAAATCTTCTAATTCTGAATTATATTGAATTCTTAAACTACCTATACTTTTTAAATTCTCAAACCCATTAAGGGTTTTTAGTTCGCTATTTCTTTCAACATACAACTCGCCTCCTATTTTATTTAACTTTTCTAAACCTTCAAAGGATGCTAGTTTTTTATTTTCAGTGACATCTAAATAAACCAGTATTTCTTTTAATTTATGTAATCCATAAAAAGAAGTTAATTGGTGATTCCCTCTTACAAAAATTCCTTTAGAAATTAACGTTAAATTATCCAATCCTTTTAATGTTGTAAGAGATTTATTTCCAGTGATCACGATCATAGATGTCTTTTTAATACTTTCTAAACCTTTAAAATTTTCTAGCTTTTCATTTCCCATAAATGATAAAGAACTTGCTATTTTAAGTTGTAGATCAGCAATACTTAATAAATTCTTATGATACATAATATTTAAAGCTTCTACCTTTTTTAATTTTTCGATTCCTTTAAAACTTTTCAAATTATCATTTGAAGATATATCTAACTCTCCAACACTATCTAAACTATTTAATCCTTTAAGGGAAATAAGGGATGTATTATGGGCTATTCTAAAAATACCTGTTACTTTTCTTAAATTTTTTAATCCTTCTAAATTTTCTAAACTTGTGTTTACCGATATATATATTACAGGCAAACTCGTAATAGATTCTAAACCTTTTAGGGAGGTTAATTTTAGATTACTAAAAATATATAGTCCTTCCGTAATTGTTTTTATTTTTGAAAAAGCAGCGAGGCTTGTTATATCTGTTTCTTCCCCTCTTTCTCCTATTAAAAGATGCCCATCTATGGTAGAAATATTATATAAAACTCCACCTTTACTAAAAACTTCATCTATTTCTTTTTGACTTTTAATTTCTATATTTCCTGTATAGGTTTGCGCATGTATAGTAAGACCTATTGAAAAAAAGCAGATACTAAAAAATAGTACCATTTTCCTAAAAGACATTTTTATTTTTATCAAACTTCGCTTTTTTAAATCCATTTCTTTTTCTACTTTTCATTTATTTTCCATTCATTATTCTCATAAATGAAATTACTCGAATTTCCTTTTTCCTTTATCTTTTTCACATATTTATTATACACTTCTTCTTTCATCGTCCAAGCTAAACACCATTGTTTAAATCTTGATTTATTTTTTCGTAGTTCTTTTAAAAATATTTGTATCTCAAAAGAGAAACAATCAATTACCGCATCATGCTTTTCTTCCTTTAAAAACAATCGTAATTTTCTAAATGTTTTTAATATCCCTTGCGTTCTTTCTGATAAAGATGCATCGTATTCTGGTAAATACTTTTCTATTAAATTTTCTTCTGTTTTAAACCCTGTTCTATTTTTATACAGATATCCATTAGTAAACAGCGTATCTATCTTTCCTTTTTTATGATGAATAAATATCTTGTAGGTTTTTAAATATGCTATTGTATCTGTTTTTACAGCTTTATTTAAATCTCTTAAAAACATTTTTTTAGTAGTATTATTCGCTTTAAATTTTTCTCCAGAATATTCTTGAAAAAACTCTACTTTTTCAACGTTAGAAACTTTAAAAGCAAACTCTTTTTGTACACCACAAGATGTTAAAACAAAAAAGCAGTATAGATACTTAAATTTCTTCATTCTTATAATTATTAAGATTAAAACATTTCCATTTCACCTTCTCCAAAAAAGAAAATCAATCCAAATAATAACACATAGTAAAGTACTATTACTATTACAATAACTAATGGCACTAATAACACCCAATAAACTGTTTTATTAGAAGATTCTTTTTTACTTAATAATGGTTTGCCAACTACAAAAAGTAATCCTAACGTAATTAATAATAAGAGTATTATAATAGCCATTTTTGCAAGCTTCTTAATTTCTTAAATTCTTCTTTCCTGAACTACTCACTCCTAGAAATTACTTAACAACTTTAATCCATTCTCCCTTTGTTCTTGCTATATAATCGTTATCATACATAGCTTCCGCTTGTATTCCAGGTAAATAATACTCCCCTAAATAAGAAGCATTTAATAAAACTCTGAATTTTTTGTTTTTGTATTCTTTTAAGGTAAAATAGTTACTAATACTTGCATCTCTTATATCTGTATAATCTACATTAGATGATGTAGTACTACTTCCAAAATCAGTAAAACGTGTATTTACAATTTCCCAACCAGAAGGTATAAATTGTGTTAACGCTATATTTTCTACATCTTCACTAGTAGTATTTCCAATAGTTATTTCAGCTACAAAGTTAGTTCCTTGAGATAACGTTTTTGGATCTAGCTTCTTACCCTCTTTTGTAAAATAATTTACATACACTTCTAAGTTTTTTTGTATCGTTTTTTCTTCACCTACTGGTAAAATTCCTTTATTAAATAAACGTACATACAATACACCATTAGAAGTATTATTTATAGTAAAAGTATTTTGTTTATAAACATTTGACAAATCACTAATAAATAATGATTTAGAAGTATTTGCTTCTCCTTTCGATTTATTTAATACGTAACTAGCTTTAATTCCTGAATTTTCACCGTTTTTAATTGAATATTTAGCCATTGCTAACAAACCATAAGAAGTAGTTTGTGTGCTCATCCATTCTTTGCTAGATAATCTTTCTGCAATTTCTTTCGCTAGTTTAATTGCTTTTACCTCTTCATCTAATAATGTGTAAGTTTCTAAAGACATTGCTTTATCTCTAATTACAGACCCATAATTATAATAAGACCTTATTTTTGTATAGGTTTCTGTTCCTAAGCTATTTAATATTGACTTTGCTATCGATTTTTTACCAATTAAAGCATACGCACTAGCCAAACGTTTTTTCACTTCATTTGATAAATTATTCATTTCTCGTAAACGATTCATCGATGCTAAATCTGGTTTATTAACTAAACTTAGTGTGTATAAACGGTATGCTTGTGTAAGCGCATTATTCGAATATTGAGATGTATTACGCCATGTTCTTGCTTGTTGCTTTTGATAGGCTATCCATTTAGATTTAAATCCAATAGGCAATGAATATCCTTTTTTAGAAGCTTCTATCATAAAATGCCCTGCATATGAAGTTCCCCACGCGTTCGCTCTATTACCGCCTTGCCAATAACTTAATCCTCCGTTAGATATCTGAAAGTTAGATAAACGTTGTATGGTTGCTTTAATATTTCTTTCTATAGAACTTTTCTTATCTTGAGTTAATTCAAATAATTGAGATAAAAACAATTGCGGAAAAGCACTTGAAGTTGTTTGTTCTACACAACCATGCGGGTATCTTATTAAATACTCCATACGTTTTGTAAAATTCATTGGAGGTAATGTAGACAATTCTATGCTTGCTGTATTCGTACCTAGAGTTCCGAAAGTGGTAAAGTTAATTTCACTTTGTTCGTTCGATTTTAAAACTAAATCTTTTACTTCTGTGGTTACAGGGTTCGGATTTAAGACGTCTATCTCCACTTCATAAAATGCTTTTTCTGATCCAGAACTTGCTTCTATTCGTACCTTTCCTATCCCTTTATAATCATTCACTTTTAAAGTGAAATATGCCATTTTTTCATCTGGTTGATCAAAAGAGATAGTCTGCGACTCGTTTCCTTGAATCGTATACGACTCATTTGGTTTTACAGTAACCTTTACATTTTTAATATTTTTTTTCATTGCAAAAACAGTGATTGGTAAGGTTACTGTTTCTTGCGGCGTTATTTTACGTGGTAAAGATGCCAATACCATTATTGGTTTACGAACGAAAGCTGTTTTTTCTGCACTTCCGTATGCTTCATTATTCGCATCAGAAGCAACTACCATTGCTCTTACCGAACCTACATAATTAGGTATTTTAACTTGATGTGCTTTTGTTTCTCCAGAAGCCAATTTAAAAGGTCCCATATAGGTTACCATTGGCTTAAATCTATTCGCTTTTTTATTTTTACTTCCTGCCTCTGCCTCATCTCCTCCAATACTTAAAATCTGATTCGCTTTTCCTCCATATGCCCCAATTACATCATCAAAAATATCCCAAGTTTTTACTCCTAAAGATTGACGTGTATAAAATGTATTCCAAGGATTTGGTGTTTTAAATCGTGTTAAATCTAACAACCCTTCATCTACCAAAGCAATCGTATACGTCATTGGTTTTCCATCTTTCTCATTTACTTTAATAGTAGCAGTAGTTTCTGGTTTAATTTCTTCAGCAAGCTGAATTTCTGGTTGCAATTTTGTTTTTGGATCACTCACTAAAATCGGTATAGATCCATACAATCTTATAGGCAAATCATTTTCTGTTTGTGCATGCTTTTGTAATAAAGAAACGTTCACAAAAATATTTGGTGTGTAATTTTCTAATACTGGGAAACTAAACTCTGTTGATTTTTCTTTTGTATTTGACCAAAAAT
>CALISK010000184.1 GCA_938041625.1 uncultured Tenacibaculum sp.
TTTTGCTTATAGTGATGTGTTATTACTTCAGCAATTCCTTTTGCAGCAGTTGCTAATACTTCATCTGCTTTAGAGAAACCAGATTTAAACCCTAAATTTCCATAAACCTCTCTAAGTTTATTATTATTAATAACAATAAGAGAATCTACATTTCTTCTAAGCTCATCTATTCCTTTTTGAGCTTGCTTTGAGCGCATTCTACCTTCAAATTGAAATGGCATAGTAACGATCCCCACCGTTAAAATATCCATATCTTTTGCTATTCTAGCTATGATAGGTGCTGCTCCAGTACCAGTACCACCTCCCATACCAGCGGTAATAAACACCATTTTTGTTTGGGTGTTTAACATTTGCTGAATTTCTTGTATGCTTTCTGCAGCTGCTTGGGCTCCGATTTCTGGGTTTGCACCAGCTCCTAAACCTGATGTTAAATGTGCACCTAACTGTATTTTATTAGGTATTGGACTATTTTCTAATGCTTGTGCATCGGTATTACAAATTACGAAATCTACCCCATGTATTTGCTCACTATACATGTGATTTACTGCGTTACTACCTCCACCTCCAACACCAATCACTTTTATAGTGTTTGATTGTGTTTTAGGCATGTCAAATGAAATGTTATCGAATTCTGCGCTCATAATAACTCTTCTGTATTTTTTTTATTCTCTTAACTTATTCTCTTATTCTATTCAGCGTTATCTAGAAACTCTTTAAACCTTTCTGTAAATTTTTCTAAAAACGACTTTCCCTTCACCTTAGCTTTATGTTGCTTTTTTTGTGGCGTCTCTCTTATTTGTTCTTCTATATTATTTTCTTCTTCTATTGTTGTAGAAGCTTGAGGTATTACTTCTTCTACAATTTCTTCGTATTCTTCTTTTTCACATTTAACCAAACCTTCCATTAACAAACCTACAGCTGTAGCATAAGAAGGACTCGATAAAACATCATCACTATCACCAGCTAAATGTTCATTAGGATAACCTATACGAGTATCCATACCTGTGATATATTCAACTAATTGGCGTAAATGCTTTAACTGTGATCCCCCACCAGTTAATACAATTCCTGCTATTAATTTTCCTTTTTGGGTCTCATGCCCATAATTTTTAATCTCCAAATACACATGTTCAACAATTTCTTGAACTCTAGCATGTATTATTTTTGAAAGATTTTTTAAAGTAATTTCTTTAGGCTCTCTTCCTCTTAAACCCGGAATAGATACAATCTCTGTTTCTTTATTTTCTCCTGGCCATGCAGAACCAAATTTAATTTTAAGTAATTCTGCCTGTTTTTCAATTATAGAGCATCCTTCTTTTATATCTTCAGTAATTACATTACCTCCAAATGGTATCACAGCTGTATGACGAATAATACCATCTTTAAAAATTGCTAAATCTGTAGTTCCTCCACCTATATCAATTAAGGCTACTCCTGCTTCTTTTTCTTCTTGGCTTAATACTGCTGAAGCCGAAGCTAATGGCTCTAAAGTAATATCCTCTAAACTTAACCCAGCACTTTTAACACATCTCCCAATATTTCTAATAGATGATACTTGGCCTACAACAACATGAAAATTAGCTTCTAACCTACCTCCATACATACCTATAGGCTCTTTAATATCTGCCTGACTGTCAACCTTAAATTCTTGAGGTAACACATGTATTATTTCTTCTCCTGGTAACATTACTAATTTATGTACCTGGTTTACTAAATTTTCAATATCATCTTCCTCTATAAC
Source organism: uncultured Tenacibaculum sp. (assembly GCA_938041625.1). Lineage (GTDB taxonomy): Bacteria > Bacteroidota > Bacteroidia > Flavobacteriales > Flavobacteriaceae > Polaribacter. The sequence goes on from CALISK010000184.1 coordinate 1,742, forward strand.
TTCATCTGCTCCTGGTCTCGTTATATAATCACTATGATGTAAACTTCTTATATGTTGACCAGCAATACCAACAACAACATCTTTTATCTTCTCTCCAGAGACACTCTCTGCTTCATCTATTGCCTGTTGAATTGATTGAATTGTCTGTGTAATGTTATTAACCACACCTCTTTTAACTCCCAAGCTTTTTGCTTTACCTATACCAAGAACTTCTATTTTATCATACTCATTCTTGCGTCCAATCATGGCAACAATTTTGGTAGTCCCAATATCTAACCCTACTGCAATTTTATTGTTCTCCATCTTGATTTTGTTTTGTGCACACCACTTGGTTGTGATATTTAACATTAATTACTCTATACTTATTTATTGTTTTATCTTTTAATGTTTTATTATAAAAAGCTTTTAATTTCTTAAACTTTAAATTTACATTATCAAATAATCCAAATTCAATCACATAATTTCCACTTCGAACATTAAAAACATACTCTTTTGTTTCTAATTTTCGAATACTTATGATTTCTTTCTTAAGAAAATCATCCTTAGAAATAAACTGCACCAACTGCGTTATTTCTCCTATATTATTCGATAAGTTTTTACCACTCACTAAAGGAACTCTGGCTGAGAAATTAGCTGACAAAGGAATCTTAGCTCCGTACTTATCAACATAATACACTTCTTTATTAGAAACTATTCTTGCAATAGGTTCTTTCTGTGTTATCTCAGTTTTCAACAGCCCCCCAAGCGTTATAAAAACTGATGCTCTTTCTACATAAGGGTTCGATAAAACCTTATTTTCTAGATTATGTAAATCTATGATACTTTTCGATTGGTTTTTAACTGTCTCTTGACTTTGTATTAACAATTTATTAACTACTGTTTCATGGGTTAAAAAAGGGTTTGCCCCTTCTTCAAATTCAACCTCTATAGTTTCAATCTTTTTTTGTTGATTTCTCTTCTTTGTAAAACCATAAAGTATTGACAATAGTATCATCAAACACAGAAAAACTAAATATGTCCCTCCTTTTTTAATCATCCACTACATTCTTTAATAATTCATCTTTAACTTCATCTACCAACAAGCCAATATCACCAGCTCCTAACATCACTATTATTTCTGCTTTAGATTTTTTTATTTTACTTATCAAATCTCTTTTGGTTACCAACTCTTTATTATCATTCTTTATTTTTTGCAATAACCAATTAGAGTCAACTCCTACAATCGGCTCTTCTCTTGCTGGGTAAATATCTAACAACAAAATTTCATTAAATTTCGTTAATGAATCTGCAAAATCATTTATAAAATCTCTTGTTCTACTAAATAAATGTGGCTGAAAAACAACCAAAACATTTTTATTAGGATACATTTCTCTTATTGAATTTTCTACGGCATTTATCTCTGTAGGATGATGCGCATAATCATCTATCAAAACTTTATTATCTGTTTTAATTTTATATGAAAATCTACGTTTTACCCCTCTAAAAGAAGCCAACCTTTCTTTAATTACGGTTAATGAAACACCATACACATCTGCTATTGCTAAAGCAGCTAATGCATTCATAACATTATGTCTTCCTGGCAAATTAAATTCTATATTCTCAATTTTACTTTTTGGTGTTTTAACATCAAAAAAATAAGTTCCGTTTTCAATAACTACATTATACCCTTTATAATCTGCCTCTTCATCGATTCCATATGTCAATCCCTCTAACGGAAGTCCATTAGCTACAATTAACTGATTAGAAACTTTGTTAGAAAAATCATTGAAAGATTCTTGCAAAGCTTCATGTTCTCCATAAATATCTAAATGATCTGCATCCATTGAAGTAATACATGCTATATTAGGTGAAAGTTGCAAAAATGATCGATCAAACTCATCTGCTTCTACTACTGATACTTTATCTTTCCCTGAAATTAAATTAGAATTATAATTTTCAGCAATACCTCCTAAAAAAGAGGTTGCCTCTTCAGACTCCATAATATGTCCTAAAATAGAAGATGTTGTTGTTTTACCATGAGTACCTGCGACTGCCAAACAAAATGTATTTTCCGTAATTTCACCTAAAACTTCAGCTCTTTTTAATACAGTAAATCCATTATTAACATAATAGTTTAGTTGCTTATGTGTATTTGGTATTGCTGGTGTATAAACAACCAATGTCTCTTTTTTATTTAAAAAGGAATCTGGTATGTTTTCTATAGCATCATCATAGTGAATTTGCACCCCCATATTTTGCAAACTGATTGTTATTGGTGAAACTATTTTATCGTAGCCTGCTACATTTTTCTTGTTTTCAGAAAAATAACGTGCTATAGCACTCATTCCAATACCTCCAATTCCAATGAAGAAAATGTTATGTATCTCTTTTAAATTCACTAACTAATTAATTTTTCTATTTTATTTACTATATCATTTGTCGCATTTGGCAATGCTAACTCTTTAATATTTTCACTTAAACTCTCTTGCTTTCCTTTATCTTTTAAAAGCATCTCAAAAACTACTGAGAAAGTATTTAAATCACCTTCCTTTATCATTATAGCTCCATGCTTATCTACAATAGAATTTGCATTCTTTGTTTGATGATCTTCTGCAACATTTGGAGACGGTATAAATAGTGTTGGTTTACCTACAATACACAATTCTGAAACCGAACTCGCTCCAGCTCTTGATATCACATAATCTGCTGCCGCATAAGCTAAATCCATACGATTTAAAAACTCATGCACCTGCACACCTTCTCTTTCATTAAACTCCTTATAATCTTCATAGTACAATTTACCACATTGCCATATTAATTGCACATCTTGATCTTTAAAAAAATCTAATTCTGTTGCTATTAACTGATTTACTCTCCTCGCCCCTAAACTACCTCCAATAATCAAAACCGTCTTCTTTTTTTTATCTAATTTAAAAAACTCGTTTGCCTCATCAACCTTAGTGTGAATTAGAAGTAAATCCTGACGCACAGGGTTTCCTGTTTTTACAATTTTATTTAACGGAAAGAATCGCTCTAAATTATCATAAGCAACACATATTTTATGTGCTTTTTTCGCTAATAACTTATTTGTTATTCCTGGATATGAATTTTGCTCTTGAATTAAGGTTGGAATTTTCTTCCTATTCGCCATCATTAATGTTGGACCACTTGCAAAACCTCCGGTTCCAATAGCCACATCTGGCTTAAATTTATTTATAATTTTGTTTGCTTTCCAAAGACTACTAATTAATTTAAAAGGAAAAATTAAATTACTAATTGTCAATTTTCTTTGAATTCCCGAAATCCATAACCCTTTTATTTCGTATCCCGCTTTAGGTACTTTTTCCATTTCCATTTTATTCTTCGCACCAACAAAAAGAATATTAGCTTTCGGATAACGCAGTTTAATTTCGTTAGCAATAGCTATAGCAGGATATATATGTCCTCCTGTTCCTCCTCCACTTATTATAACATTAATAGGTTTTTTCATATTTATAATGTTTCATGCAAAATACTCAACGGATTATCATCTAAAATCGATTCTTCTGTTTCATTTTTAGATGCGCTTACACTCAATATCATTCCTAATGCAAAACAAGTCATCCAAATTGAAGTTCCTCCACTACTTATTAATGGCAAAGTTTGCCCTGTAACTGGGAAAATATTTACCGCAACAGCCATATTAATCATTGCTTGAAAAATAATTGGCAGTCCTACACCAACCACCAATAATGTGGCAAAAATTGTAGTTGCTTTCTTAGCAACAATAAGTATTCTAAATAGTAACAGAAAATAAATAAAAATCACAAATAAAGCCCCTATCAAACCAAACTCCTCTACAATAATTGCATAAATAAAATCTGATGAAGATTGTGGTAAAAAGTTCTTTTGAACACTCTTACCTGCTCCTTTACCTACAATACCTCCAGTAGCTATTGCTATTTTAGCTTTTTCTACCTGGTAATTTTCTTTATTATCTTCAGAGAAAAAACCTTCTATCCTTTTTTCCCATGTATCAACTCTGTTTTTCATTAAATCAGGAAAAGCTTTTACCACTAAAACAAAAAGTCCCAGCGCAACAATTCCCATTCCTAAAATATTCGCAATATATTTTATCGGGTACCCTCCAATAAAAGTCAGTAAAACAATCATGGAGAAAACAATTGCTGTTGTAGAAAAGTTAGCTGGAAGAATTAAAAACAAAATAGCTCCAACTGGCAACCATAATTGAATTAAACTCTCTCTAAATATAATTTCCTTTTCTTTATTTTTAGCCAAATAACGCGCAACGTACACCAACAACACTAAACTAGCTAGTGTTGATGTTTGAAAACCCACTCCAACAAAAGGAATACGTATCCATCTACTCGCATTAGCTCCTCCAATAGTAGTTCCTTGAGACAAAGTAACAACCAACAACAAAACAATTATTGGTAGCATAAGTACAGAACCTCCGCTAAAATATCTATACGGTATTTTATGAACTCCATATAAAATACCAAAGCCCATCATCAACAACACTACATGCTTAATTAAATGCCCTGTTGTAGAACCATTACCCACTACATACACTAAATTTGTACTAGCACTGTATACTGGCATGAAAGATAAAATTGCTAACACAGCAACTATAGCCCAAATAGACCTATCTCCTTTTATATGTTCTAATAAATTTTTCAATACCTATAAGTTTCGTACTGCTTCTTTAAATTTTCTACCTCTATCTTCGTAATTTTCAAATAAATCAAAACTAGCACAAGCTGGCGCCAACAAAACCGTATCTCCTTTCTGTGCTATTTTATGAGCAACTTTAACCGCCTCTTCTGCACCTGCTGTTTCTACAATGACATCTACTACATTCTGAAATGTTTCTATAATTTTATTATTATCTAACCCCAAACAAACAATCCCTTTTACCTTTTCTCTAACCAAAGGCAACAAATCTGTATAATCATTTCCTTTATCAACTCCCCCTACAATCCAAACTGTTGGTTCATCCATACATTCTAAAGCGTAAAAAGCTGCATTTACATTAGTAGCCTTACTGTCATTCACATAAGTAACTCCTTCAACTTTTATCACTTTCTCTAAACGATGCTCAACACCCTCAAAACTAGACATACTCTCAGCTACCTTTTCATTTCTAGCTTGCAATAATTTCGATGCTAACATTGATGCCATTGCGTTTTTAGTATTATGTTTTCCTTTTATTTTTAAATATGATGTATTCATTATATACTCTTCCTCGTTTAATCTTATTACTATATTATCTTTTCTTAAAAAAGCTCCATACTTTAATTCTTTTTCTAAAGAAAATGGAACTAACCTTGATGCTACTTCGTTATTTTTCAACCAATTTGAAATAGCTACATCCTCGTAATCATATATTAAAAAATCATTTTCTGTTTGATTTTTCACAACTCTAAACTTTGACGCTATATATTTATCAAAATCATAATCGTATCTATCTAGATGATCTGGTGTAATGTTGGTTATAACAGCTATATGACATTGAAACTTATCAATTCCATCTAACTGAAAACTACTTAATTCTAACACATACTTTTCATAGTTTTGATTTGCCACTTGTTTTGCAAAACTATCTCCAATATTCCCCGCAATTCCAACATTCATATCCGCACTCATTAAAATATGATGCGTTAATAATGTCGTAGTTGTTTTTCCGTTAGAACCTGTTATTCCTACAATAGTTGCATTTGTATAATTAGAAGCAAATTCTATTTCAGAAATCACTTTAATTTCTTTTGCCTTCAATTTTTGAATTAAAGCAACCGTATCTGGAATCCCAGGGCTTTTCATTACCAAATCTGCATTTAAAATCTTATCTTCTGAATGCCGATTCTCTTCAAATTCTATTCCATTATTTACAAGAACTTCTTTGTACTCTTTTGTTATTTTTCCTTTATCAGAAACAAAAACTTCATACCCTTTTTGTTTTCCTAAAATCGCTGTACCAACTCCACTTTCTCCACCTCCAAGAACAATTAAACGCTTCATTATCTTAACTTCAAGGTTACAATTGTTAATACTGCTAATAAAATTCCAACAATCCAAAAACGTGTTACTATTTTACTTTCGTGATATCTTAACTTCTGATAATGATGATGTAATGGTGCCATCTTAAAAACACGTCGCCCTTCTCCAAATTTCTTTTTTGTGTATTTAAAATAACCAACCTGAATCATTACCGATAAATTTTCCACTACAAAAACTCCTGCTAAAATTGGCAATAACAATTCTTTTCTAATTGCAATGGCAATTACAGCTATAATTCCACCAATTGTTAAACTACCTGTATCTCCCATAAAAACTTGTGCAGGATAGGTATTATACCATAAAAACCCAATTAACGCGCCTGCAAAAGCAAGAATAAACACTGTCATTTCTCCAGAATTCGGTATATACATGACATCTAAATATTCTGCAAAAATAATATTCCCTGAAACCCAAGCAAAAACAGCCAAAGTAACAACCATTATTGCAGATGTACCAGCTGCTAAACCATCTATTCCGTCTGTTAAATTTGCTCCATTTGATATTCCTGTAATTAAAAAAACTACTACAAAAATGAAAACTATCCAACCGTATGTTTTATAGTTATCTCCTAAAAAACTTAACGCTTTTGCATAATCAAGCTCATTATCCTTTAAAAACGGAATTGTTGTTTTTGTTGACTTATGAGCATCTCCAAAAACTTGTCTTTTTCCATCTTGTTGAACAACTTGTTGTTCTACAGGAAGCTGTTCTTTAATAGTAACATCTGGATGAAAATAAAGCATTGAACCCACAATAATTCCCAAACCAACTTGCCCTATTACTTTGAACCTCCCTTTTAAACCTCCTTTGTCATTTTTAAATACTTTTATATAATCATCTGTAAAACCTATTAACCCCATCCAAACTGTTGTAATTAACAATATGATGATGTAAATATTTTCTAATTTTGACAACAACAACACAGGTATTAATGTTGCCATTATAATAATAACCCCTCCCATTGTAGGTGTTCCTGCCTTTTCAACTTGTCCCTGTAAACCTAAATCTCTAACACTTTCTCCAACTTGTTGTTTTCTTAAAAAATTGATGATATTTTTTCCAAAAACCATTGAAATCAATAAAGACAGAACAAACGCTATTGCAGCACGAAATGTAATAAACTGAAAAACACTCGCCCCAGTTAGGTTGAATTCAGTTTCTAAATATTGAAATAAATAATACAGCATTTCTTTAAATTCTTTTTATTAATTAAAACACACTTTCACCTCTTCTAAATCATCGAAGTGAAATCGTTCTCCATTTATTTCTTGATAATTCTCGTGACCTTTTCCTGCTATTAAAATAATATCTCCAGCATCCGCTAACTTACTAGCTGTTCTTATTGCTTGTTTTCTATCTAAAATAGATAGTGTTTTCCTGAAGCTTTCAGGAGAAACTCCAGCTTCCATTTCATCTAATATCACTTGAGGGTCTTCCGTTCTTGGATTATCTGATGTAAAAATTACTTGACAGCTTAACTGAGCTGCAATGTTTGCCATTTTTGGTCGCTTCGTTTTATCTCTATCACCACCACAACCAACAACCGTTATTACATTTTCATTTCCTGTACGAATACCATTAATTGTTTCTAAAACATTTTTCAAAGCATCTGGCGTATGCGCATAATCTACAATAGCAATTACATTATTATTAGAAACCACATATTCAAACCTTCCACTCACACTATCTAACTCACTAATTGTTCTTAATATATCTATTTTCTCCAACCCCAATAAATCTGCTACCCCAAAAATTGCCAACAAATTATAGGCATTAAAATCTCCAATTAATTTACTCCAAACTTCAACTCCATTCACATTTAGTAATGACCCAGAAAAGCTTTTCTCTAAAATTTTAGCTTTAAAATCTGCCATCGTTTTTAGTGCATAAGTTTTCCTACTTGCCTTCGTATTTTGAAGCATTACCTTCCCATTCTTATCATCTAAATTCGTTAACGCAAAAGATGATTTAGGCAACTTGTCAAAAAACGATTTCTTAACATCCCTATACTCTGCAAAAGAAGCATGATAATCTAAGTGATCGTGGGAGAGGTTTGTAAAAACACCTCCTTCGAAGTATAAACCTTCAATTCTTCTTTGATCTATACCATGAGAACTCACTTCCATAAAACAATACTCAACCCCTTCGTCTAACATTTTTACTAAATATTGATTTATAGTCAAAGAATCTGGCGTCGTATGTGTTGCCTTAAACTCTAAATCATTAATCATTATTTTTACTGTAGACAATAAACCTACTTTATATCCTAATTTTTTAAACAATTCATACAACAACGTAGAGATCGTTGTTTTTCCATTAGTTCCTGTAATTCCTATTAATTTTAAATCTTCAGAAGGATTTCCATAATAATTTGAAGCCAAAATAGCCAACGCTTCACTTGAATCTTCAACTTCTACATAAGTTACTTTTTCCACCTTATTAACTGGCACTATTTCACAAATAACAACAACAGCTCCTAGAGATATTGCTTTATCAACAAAAGTGTGTCCATCAACACTAACACCTCTTTGAGCAACAAAAACATCGTTTTTAACAATCTTACGACTATCAAACTCTATCTTGTTAATCTCTACATCTGTCTTTCCAAATATTGAATTAACGGTTACTTTATATAATATGTCTTTTAAAACCTTCAATTAAGATAACTTTAAATGTACTGTTGCTCCTTTTTTTATTTTAGTCCCTTTATCAATAGACTGTTCCATTACTTTTCCTAAACCAGAAAACTTAACTTTTAAACCTAAATTTTCCAATACAGAAATAGCATCCATACCACTCATACCTACAACTCTAGGCATTATTGTCTTGTATTTATTTGATATTTTTCGATAATTATCAAAATCTCTATCTACAGATGCATTTATAATTGAATCTGTCACTTTTTGCACACTTGAAGGAGTAGATGTGTAAATTTTATGCGCAATTTCTTTAAAAACTGGTGCCGCTACTTTTGCGCCATAATACCCTTTTTTAACATCTGGTTCATGAATTACCACAATACAAGAATACTTTGGGTTTTCTACAGGAAAAAAACCAGCAAATGATGCTACATATTTTTTACTTGAATAATAACCTCCTTCATACTCCCCTTTTTCATTCTTCTTTCTTGGTATCCATTTTTTCGCAGTTCCTGTTTTCCCTGCCATCGAAAAATTAGGAGAATAAATTTCTTCCGCAGTTCCTTTTTTAACTACATTCTCCATTATTTTAGTTACTTTATCAATAGTAGTTTGCCTAGCAATTCTTTTATTTAAAACAACTTTATCAAATTTCTCTACTATTTTACCTCCCACTTTCAATCCTTTAACGAAACGAGGCTTCACCAATTCCCCATTATTTGCTACCGCATTATAAAACATTAAGGTCTGTAAAGGAGTTAAAGAAACTCCATAACCCCAAGCCATCCATTCTAAAGCTATCGGACTCCATTGCTTTCCTTTTGGGGTTGGTATAAAAGGCTTTCCTTCTCCAACAATTTTAACTCCAGTTTGCTTATCTAAACCAAACTGTTTGATTCTTTTTATAAATTTTTCTGGTCGTTTATCATAATGTTTTCGAACCGCCTTAACAATCCCCACATTAGAAGAAACCTCAAAAACTCTTGCTAAAGATATTTTACCATACCCCTCCCAATTACTATCCTCTATTTTTCTATTATTAATAAAAATCTTTCCTTTTTCTGTATCTATAACCGTAGATGTGTCTATCACCTTATCCTCTAAACCTGCCATTAAACTAGCTAACTTAAAAGTAGACCCCGGCTCATGACTCTCCCAAACCGCATAATTTCTTTTTTCATAATACTTCCCCGTAGAAGTTCTTCCCAAATTAGAAATCGCTTTAATCTCACCTGTTTCAGTCTCCATAACCACAGCGCAACCATGATCTGCCTCAAAAGATTCCATTTGCTTTAACAAAGCATAATGCGTTATATCTTGAATATTAACATCTATCGTTGTAATCACATCCTTACCATCCTGTGGTTCTTTTTCATTTACATCATTTATTGGTTTCCATTGTCCTTTAGCTATTTTCTGCTTCAACCTCCAACCATTTTCGCCTTTCATATATTTAGAAAATGCTCCTTCTATACCCGCTCCCCCTCGATGATCACTATAACCTACAGTACGCTCTGCTATTCTACCTATTGGATGCTCTCTAACTGTCTTTTGTTCTGTTATAAAACCTCCTCCATACACTCCTAAATTAAAAATAGGAAAGCTTTTCATTCTCATATAGTCATTATACCCTATATTTCTTGCTATTAACAAATAACGGTTACCTCTTTTTTTAGCATCTCGAAGTTTTTTCTCATAATAACTAGATTTCCCTCCCAACATATTGGAAAGCTCTTTTGTTAAAGCCGCTATATTTTTTTCAAAAACTTTTCCTTTAACAGACACAACATCCATTCTAATAGTATAACTAGAAATTGAAGTCGCTAATAAATTCCCATCAGCAGCATATACATTCCCCCTATTCCCGAAGATTGTATCATTCTTAATTGTTTTTTCTAAAGCCATTTTCTTATACTTCTCTCCATCTACATATTGAAGCTCAAATATTTTAGCTATTAGAAACACCAAAAAGAGCGACATTAAAACCACTACTACATACAACCTATTTAAGATACTCTTCTTGATATTTATTCTTTTTTACTTTATTATTACTTTTATTTTTTGCGGAGGGTCCTTTGCAGGCTCCAAACCTGTGTCTGCTACTTTTTTCCGAATTGCACTCTCCAACTTCATTCGCATTAAAATAGTGCTCGTATCTACATACTCAGCTCTCAACTCTCTTTTTAACTTATTTAAGTCAGCTATCTTTACAACTTTCTCATCTACAGAATGCGCACTCCAAATCATTACCAACAACAAACTAACCACAAAGACAATTACCTTCCAGTTTTTAATAGCTGATTCATCAGTTAAAAAACTACCTCTTAAAACATCATATATTCCACCTGAACTTTCAGCCATCTTATTTTAACGTTGCTATTCTTAACTTTGCACTCCTAGCCCTGTTATTCTCCTTCACCTCTTCTCTTGAAGGAATAATTAATTTCCCTACTTTTTTCATTGGTTCATTTGTATTACCATAAAAATCTTTTTCAGATTCCCCTTCAAAAAGCCCTGTTCTAATAAATCGTTTTACCAATCTATCTTCTAAAGAATGGTATGATATAACACTTAACCTACCTTCTAAATTTAACAAACTCGGAATTTGATTTAAAAATTCTTTTAAAACCTCCAACTCCTCATTCACTTCAATTCTTATTGCTTGATAAATTTGCGCCAGAATCTTATGCTCTTTACTTTTAGGTAAAAAACTCCCTAAAACCTCTCTTAACTGAAAACTCGTATCAATATCCTCAACCTTTCTAGCCGACACAATTGCTTTCGCCAAAACTCTAGAATTCCTTAGATCACCATACAAATACAAAACATCTGCTAACCTAGATTCTTCATACGTATTTACTACATCTTTAGCAGAAACTTTGGTTTTCTGATTCATTCTCATATCTAAGTCACCATCAAAACGAGTAGAAAAACCTCTTTCAGCTTCATCAAACTGATGAGAAGATACTCCTAAATCTGCCAAAACCCCATCTACTTTTTGCACTCCGTAAAACTTCAAAAACCTAGAAATATGTCTAAAATTTTCAGCAATCAAAACAAATCTATCATCTTCTATCTTATTCTTTTGCGCATCAGCATCTTGGTCAAAAGCAAACAACTTTCCTTCACTACCTAATCTTTTCAAAATCTCTCTAGAATGACCACCTCCACCAAAAGTAACATCTACATAAACTCCATTCTCTTTTATATCTAGAGCATCTACACTCTCCTTTAACAACACAGACTCGTGATACTTATTCATCTAACTCAAAATTTCCCATTACTTCTTCTGCCAAATCTGCAAAATCAGATGTTGCATCCTCAATTACAGCTTCATACTTCTTCTTATCCCAAATTTCAATTATGTTTACTGCACTAGACAGCACTACTTCTTTTTGTATGCCCGCAAAAACACATAAATCTTTAGGTATCAAAACTCTTCCTGCAGCATCTACTTCAACAACCTTTACTCCCGCAGTAAATCTTCTTATAAAATCATTGTTTTTCTTAACAAAACGATTCAACTTATTTATTTTTGCCATCATTAAATCCCATTCTTTCATAGGATACAACTCTAAACAAGGCTGAAAAACTGATCGTTTAATCACAAAACCTTCTTGTAGCACAGGAGACAACTGCTTCTTTAAACTTGAAGCAACCATAAGCCTGCCTTTGGCATCGGCTTTACATTCGTATGTCCCAATAAGGTTTATCACTTAAAAAACTATATAGTATAGATCAAAAGTATAAAATATTTACCACTTTTTACCACTTTTTACCACATTGTTAATAAGTTTCATGTTTTCAACTTAAAAAACTGACTTCTAAAACGTTATTTATTCTTGCTTACCATATTTCAAAAGAAATTGATCAGTAATAAAAAAAGGATTACTTTTGCGTTTAGCCAAATGATCACGAATGACTGATTTTTTAAAGAACGAAGACAAGTTTACTTATGCTGAAGCAGGAGAAGGGAGACCTCTAATTGTATTGCATGGTTTAATGGGTGCGTTAAGTAATTTTGATGAAACTTTTAAATCTTTTTCAAAAAAGGGTTATAAAGTATTAATTCCTGAATTACCGCTTTACACTTTGCCTCTTCTTAAAACTAATGTTAAAAATTTAGCCAAATTTTTACATGAATTTATTGAATTTAAAGAGTTAAAGGATGTTGTTCTTTTGGGTAATTCTTTGGGTGGACATATTGCCTTGTATTATATAAAACATTACCCTAAAGATGTTTCTGCTTTAGTTTTAACAGGAAGCTCAGGGTTATATGAAAATTCTATGGGTAATAATTATCCTAGAAGAGGAGATAAAGGTTTTGTTCGTAGAAAAACAGAAGAAGTTTTTTATGATAAAGCTATTGCTACTGATGAATTAGTAGACCAGGTTTATGATGTAATTAATGACAGAAATACTTTAGTAAAAACATTAGCTATTGCTAAAAGTGCTGTTCGTCATAATATGGCTCAAGATTTGCCAAATATGGAACAACCTACCTGTCTTATTTGGGGTGAAAACGATACCGTAACTCCACCAGAAGTTGCTGAAGATTTTCATAAACTATTACCAGACAGTGACCTTTATTGGGTTAAAAAATGTGGGCACGCTCCTATGATGGAACGACCAGAAGAATTTAATAAAATTCTTGAAGAATGGTTTAATTACCGTAAATTATAACTTAATACACAGATACGTGAAAATTAAATCGGCTGAATTCGTAATGAGCAATAGTAATGTAATAAATGCTCCTAAAGACCGAATTCCTGAATATGCCTTTATAGGCCGTTCCAATGTTGGTAAATCTTCATTGATTAATATGCTAATGGAACGAAAAAAGTTAGCAAAAACATCTGGAACTCCTGGAAAGACACAGCTTATAAATCATTTCAAAATAAATAATGAATGGTTTTTAGTAGATCTTCCTGGTTATGGTTATGCTAAAGTTTCTAAAAAGAAAAGAACTATTTTTCAATATTTTATTGAAAACTATTTTAATGAAAGAGAACAACTAGTCTGTACTTTTGTTTTAATTGATAGTAGACATGATCCTCAAAAAATAGATCTAGATTTCATGGAGTTTTTAGGAAAAAATCAGTTTCCTTTTTGTATTGTTTTTACTAAAGCTGATAAACTACCTAGCTCTAAACTAAATAAACAAATTACTTCTTACAAAAAGAAATTATTAAACCATTGGGAAACGCTTCCTACTTCTTTTTTAACTTCATCTAGTAGCGGTTTAGGGCGTGATGAGTTTTTAAAATTTATTGATGGAATAAACAAGGATGTTGCTGATAATTTTAAATAGTAAAAAGACTATTTTTAAAATTAATTATTTCATATACCTATTTTTTAAATCACTAAAAACATAAAAGTTCGTAATCCATAATTACTAATTTAAAATTGTATAACATGCATTCAACAAAAGAAAATCTCCAAGTTCTACATGAAGATAATCATATAATTGTTGTAAATAAGAGAGCTGGTGATATTGTTCAAGGAGATAAAACTGGTGATAAACCTCTTAGTGATGTTATTAAAGAATACATTAAAGGAAAATATAACAAACCTGGTAATGTTTTTCTAGGAACGGTTCATAGATTAGATAGACCTACTTCTGGTATTATCATTTTTGCTAGAACTTCAAAAGCACTAGAAAGACTGAATAAAATGTTACGGGATAAAGAAATAAAAAAAACATATTGGGCCGTTGTAAAAAATCAACCCCAAAAAGCTAAAGATACTTTAGTTCATTTTTTAAAGAAAAACCCTAAAAACAATAAATCTACCGCTTACGGCAAAGAAATTACTAATAGTAAAAAAGCTATCTTACATTATAATACTATAAAAAAATTAGACAATTATTTTTTATTAGAAATTGATCTAGAAACTGGTAGACATCACCAAATACGAAGTCAACTTTCAACGATAGGAGCAACTATTAAAGGGGATTTAAAATATGGAGCTCCTAGAAGTAATAAAGATGGTAGTATTCATCTTCATGCTAGAAAAATCAGTTTTACACATCCTGTTACTAAAGAAACTATTGAAATTTTAGCCCCTACTCCTAAAAACCCTATTTGGGATGCTTGTATTAACTAGTAATGGTTTTTAAGATTTATTTTCGTCTACTAACTTTTAAACTGTTGATTAAAATCTTTTGATCTCTTTTAAATTAAATCAATAACATATAAAATAATTAATTGTAAATTGTCATTTACTTTTTAAATTCCCTTCTATGAAAGCATTAAAGTATTTGTTAGTTTTTACGATTCCTTTAACTGTTTACATCTCTTTCACTTATACTGGTTTGCTTACTTTTCTGCCTTTAATTTATGTTTTTGGGATTGTTCCTTTATCTGATGTTTTTATTAAAGTAAATGCTGATAATTTTGATAAAGAACAAGAGGAAATAGAAAAAAACAACAAACTCTATTCATACATACTATATACTACATTGCCTGTGCAAATAGGTTTCTTAGTTTGGTTTTTATTTGTTATGAAATACCAAGAAATGACCACTTTTGATTTAATAGGAAGAATATCTGCTATGGGAATCATGTGTGGTGTTATTGGCATTAATGTTGGACATGAATTAGGGCATAGAAACAATCGTTTTGAAGAACTTTTAGGTGAAATATTGCTATTAACCTCATTAGAAACTCATTTTCTTCCTTATCATAATGCAGGCCATCATTTAAATGTTGCTACCAAGGAAGATGCTGCAACGGCTAGAAAAAATGAACCTATTTATTTTTTTTGGTTTCGTTCTCAAATAATGAGTTATTTTCAAGCTTGGAAAGCAGAAAACAAACGATTAGTCACTTCAGAAAGAAATTGGTTTAACGTTCAAAACAGAATGTTAATCTATACGATTTGTCACTTTTTATTATTAAGTATAATTTATTTTTTCTTTGGATTTAAAACCCTTTTATTTTTCTTAATTGCTGCAATTTTTGGAATTTTATTATTAGAGACTGTAAATTATATAGAACATTACGGACTATTAAGAAATAAAAATAAATTTGGAAGATATGAACGAGTAAAACATACGCATTCTTGGAACTCAAATCATGTTATAGGAAAGCTAGTTTTATTTAATTTATCACGACATTCTGATCACCATTATAATGGAAGTAAACATTATCAGGTTTTAAAATCTGTGCCTGAAAGTCCGCAAATGCCTACTGGTTATCCTGGCATGATGCTTCTTTCATTATTACCTCCGCTTTGGTTTAAAATAATGAATAAAAAAATACAAGAAATTTAATACATGGCTACAACTCAAATTACTAATGGAATTCCTGAACTTATATTAGCACAAAAAAGTTTTTTCGCTACACAACAAACTAAAGATGTTTCTTTTAGAAAAAAAAGCTTACAAAAACTTCAGAAAGAAATCATTAGAAGAGAGAAAGACATTTTAAAAGCTTTACATAATGATTTTAAAAAGCCAGAATATGAAGGAGTAATGACAGAGACCTCTATTGTACTTTCTGAACTAAAGATGATGATAAAAAACATTCATTCTTGGTCTAAACCAAAAAGAGTGTTACCTGCTTTATTAAACTTTCCTTCCTCTGCAAAAATTCATAAAGAACCATATGGTACTACTTTAATTATTGCTCCATGGAATTACCCTTATCAGTTAGCATTTTCTCCATTAGTGGGTGCTATTGCTGCTGGTAATACTGTTATTTTAAAACCTTCAGAACTTACACCACATACAAGTGCTATTTGTAAAGAAATTATAGAAGCTGTATTTAACAAAGAACATGTTGCTGTTATAGAAGGTGGAATTCCTGAAACTCAAGAATTATTAGCACAGCGTTGGGATTATATTTTCTTCACAGGAAGTGTTCCTGTTGGTAAAATTATTGCCAAAGCTGCTGCAGAACATATTACCCCTGTCACTTTAGAATTAGGAGGTAAAAGCCCTTGTATTGTTGATGAAACTGCCAATATAAAACTTGCTGCTAAACGAATTGTTTGGGGTAAATTTTTAAATGGTGGACAAACTTGTATTGCTCCAGATTATTTATTAATTCATAAAAAAGTGAAAGACTCCTTTGTTTCCCATTTAAAAAAAGAAATTGAAAATGCTTATGGTACTAACCCTGAACAATCTGAAGACTTCTCTAGAATTGTTAATACTCGAAATTTTGATCGATTAAATGGAATGATAGAAAATGAATCTGTTTTAATTGGTGGAAAAACCAATAGAGATAATCGTTATATTCCTCCTACATTAATTGATGAACCTAGTTTAGGCAGTGAAGCTATGAAAGGTGAAATTTTTGGGCCAATTCTTCCTGTAATTTCTTATGATTCTGAGGATCGTATTGATCAAATTTTATCTAATTACGACAAACCTTTAGCTTTTTACGTATTCACAAAGCGTACTTCTTTTGCTAAAAATCTAATTAAAAAATATTCTTTTGGTGGTGGAACTGTAAATGACACTACAGTACATTTTGCTAATCATAGACTTCCTTTTGGAGGCGTAGGTGAAAGTGGTATTGGTAGTTATCATGGTAAAAATACATTTGATGTTTTTTCTCATAAAAAAGGAGTAGTTACTAGAGGTAATTGGCTAGATATACCTACAAGATATGCTCCTTACAAAGGAAAATTAAAACAATTAAAAACTTTAATGAAATTAGGATAACATAATTATGTCTCAAAAAACAGTTAGCGAAGCTATTAATTATAGACGTTCAGTAAGAGTTTACGATGCCGAACAAAAAATTGATTCTTCTGTAGTAAAAAAATGTATTGAACAAGCCGTTTTAGCTCCGAACAGTAGTAATATGCAACTTTGGGAATTTTATCATGTAACTTCAAAAGATACTATTAATAAAATTGCACCACTTTGTTTTAATCAAAATGCTGCTAAAACAGCACAACAATTAGTTGTGATTACAGCTAGAAAAGATTTATGGAAGAAAAGAGCTAAAGCCAATTTAGATCATTTGAACATTCTTTTCCCTCCAAAACCTGTAGCAGAACAAAGTAGTAGAGAAAAATTTGCCAAAAGCTATTATAAAAAATTAATTCCGTTTACTTATTCTGACTTCTTTGGTATTTTTGGAATGATTAAGTATTTAATCATTTTAATTACTGGAATATTCAAGCCTATGTATAGAGAAGTTAGAAGTAAAGACATGCGAGTAGTTGCCCATAAAAGTGCTGCTTTGGCTGCACAAAACTTTATGTTAAGTATGGCTGCAGAAGGATATGATACTTGCCCTATGGAAGGTTCTGATACTTGGAGAGTAAAACGTGTTTTAGGTTTACCTATTAGCGCCGAAATAAATATGATTATTTCTTGTGGAATTAGAAAACCAGAAGGTGTATATGGAAAGCGCTTTAGAATTCCTTTTGAAGAAGTTTACAAAGAAATATAAAATTTATTTAATAATCATAGTATTCTAAAAACCAAGACATACAATTAAAATGCCACATCCTCTTCGTCAACATATTGAAAAAATCATCAATCTTACTGATGAAGAGTTTGATTTTGTTTTAAGTCATTTTGAGCAAATAAAAAAACGTAAGCATCAACATATTCTTCAAAAAGACGAAATCGCAAATAAAGAGTATTGGATTATTAGTGGTTGTTTAAAGAGTAGTTTTTTTGATAATGATGGGAAAGAGCATATTTTACAATTTGGTATGGAAAATTGGTGGATTACTGATTATGATTCTTTTATAAATCAATCAAAATCTAAAATTTATATTGATTGTATAGAAGATAGTGAGTTACTTTACATTACTTATGAAAACAGAGAAAAACTTACTTCTAAAATGCATAAAATGGAACGATTTTGGGCAAAAAAAAGTAAGTATGGAAGAATCGCTTTACAAAATAGAATTCTTTCTTTATTAAAAAATTCATCAAAAGAACGGTACGAGTTACTTCTTGAACAATATCCAAAACTTTTTCAAAGAGTTCCTAAAAAATTAATCGCTGCTTATCTTGGTGTTTCTAGAGAAACCTTAAGCAGATTAAATTCGTAATTAAAATCTTTTTTACTTGTGACATTTATCACAAATTTATTGTGACAATTGTCCTATTATCTATTTTCTAATTTCCTGAATTTTGCGTCATCATTATTTTAAAATTAAATAAACTATGACGCTTTTAAACAAAATTCAAAACAAAGAAATCGGATTATTAATCCATCGAGTTAGTATAAGTATACTCATCTTATTTCATGGTGTTTCTAATATGCTTTCCAACTACTCTTTTATTAAAACTGTATTAAATAACATAGGTTTACCAAAAAGTATCGCTTACGGTGTATTTATTGGTGAAATAATCGCTCCTATTTTAATTATAGTAGGCTATAAAACAAGATTAGCTAGTTTAATACTCGCTTTTAATATGTTAATCGCAATTTTAGTTGCACACTCATCTGATCTTTTTTCTTTAAATAAGTATGGTGGTTGGGCTATAGAACTACAAGGATTGTATTTATTTGGTGCTATCTCTATTTTCTTCTTAGGAGCTGGAAAACATGTACTATCATCAAATTTAATTGAAGATTAAGATTTAAATAAAATTTATAAAATCATGCCTTATATTAACATTCGAGTTACAGATGAAAATGTAACCAAAGACCAAAAAAGATTATTAATTGAAGGAGTTACACAATTAATGGTTACTGTTTTAAATAAAAAACCAAGAACAACTCATATTGTTATAGATGAAATACCTGTAGAAAACTGGGGAGTAAATGGACAACAATATCTAGGTAAAGAATAATACTATGTATAAAGATGATGTTATAAAAATAGATCTTTTAATTAATAATTATTTTGAGGGGCTTTACTTTGGAAATCTAATTAAACTTAAATCTTGTTTTCATGAAAACTGTCACCTTTACGGAGATATTAAAGATGCTGTTTATTTGAACAGTTTAAAAGAATATTTTGAAAAAGTAAAAAACAGACAAAGTCCAAAAGAATTAAATGAAGATTTTAAAATGAAAATTTTAGGTATCGATATAATTGGTAAAATTGCTATGGCAAAATTACATGTACCCATGTTAGATTATAACTATTATGATTATTTATCTCTTTTCAAGATTAACAATAACTGGAAAATTGTAAATAAAATTTTTACACATGTAGAATAAACAAACTTTTTTTATCATCTATAAAAGTAATTTTGGGTAGATTTAACTACTTTTTAATCTACTCAAAATTACTATCGTTATTAATTTGACTGTAAATTTAAAATAGATTTAAAATTCAACTATCATTACAACAAATTAGAAAAAGAGAAAATAATCAATGACAAAAGCAGAAAGGTTTGAAGGATGTATATTAGGAGGAGCTATTGGAGATGCCTGGGGAAGTAGCTTTGAAAATCAGTTTAAGAAAGAAGATGACACATTTTATCTATTTGGAAACTCTTATGTAAAAACACCTACATGGGGAATTACAGATGATACTCAATTAACTATAGCTACCATTGAAGCAATGATTGAGAATGAAAAAATTAAACCTGAATTAATTGCTAATAAATTTCTTAAATACTACAATCAAAGAAGCTTAAAAGGCGTTGGTGCTAGTACTTTAAAAGCTTTAAAAGAATTAAGTGTTGGCGGGCATTGGAGTCAAGTTGGGAGAAGAGGTGAATATGCTGCTGGTAATGGTGCCGCTATGAGAATAGCGCCAATTGCATTTAAAGAAAACATTACGTCTTCTGAAGTTAGAGATATTTGTATCATAAGTAATAATAATGACGAAGCTTATGTTGGCGCGAAAAGTGTGCTAATTGCAATAAGAGAAATTTTGAAAGGGAACTGGAATGGAGAATCAAATTTAATAGAACTAATCATTGAACAAATTCCTGATACTAGAGTAAGAGATCGCTTTATTGAAATAAAAAACATTGACAATCTTGATGAAATTGGACGAAAAGGGAATAATGGATATGTTGTAAATTCTATTCCTTTAGCTATTGCTGCTGTTAATAAAATAAATCAAATTGGAATCGAAGAAATGTATTCAAAATTAATTAAAATTGGAGGCGATACAGATACCAATTGTTCTATTGCTGGACAAATAGCTGGCACTTTAATTGGTAAAAAAGGAATTCCTAACAATTTACTCAATAAACTAAAAGAGTTAAATGAATATAATTGGATTAAAAAATCTATTAATGATTTAATTAAAAAAGAAAATTGGCATAACTTTTCATAATTGAAAGACAATTTAAGTTGTCTTTCAATTTACAAATTACTTTTTTATATTTTGTCCTACTCTTCTTTTAACTCAGGTAAAAACACCAATTTATTTTCTGATTCTTCTATTTCCTTCTTATTTAATTTCATTTTAATAAAGCCTCCATTCAAATACCTTTTTGCTTGGTCTTTATAAAATTGACTAAATCGATTTCCACTTTGCCCAGTAGGAATAATTGCTAAACTATTTTCTACATCAGAAAAATCAATTACTCTTCGTGAAGATGGCCCTGCAGTTACATTATATACTCCTGTACTATCTAATTTAAAAATATGATTATTAATCACTTCATTACCTCCATTGGTTTTAAAAGGACCTACATTAAAAATAGTTCTTAATATTCCTCCTGCCATTCCTATAGGATGCCCATGTTCTACCGATAATACTTTTTCCCATTTCCATTTATTTACATCTTTTCCTAATTGATTCTTTAAAAAGTTAATTGCCTTTGAAAATGATTTTTGAATAATCTCTTTTTTATCTTCTTTTACATTATCTGTAGTAACATCATCCCACCAAACAGATTGTTGTTTATTCATTTGAAAAGCAATCATTTTTTTATAAAAAGGAGTTCCGTCCATAAACTGTAAAAATCCTTTCTTTCCCATTTCATCAGAAAACGTGTTTTTTAAAAATTCATAAATGAATCGATTATAAATGGTGGGAGCTTTCGCTTCTTTTAAATAATCTCCATTCCATTTTACTAAAACATCGTAAGCTTCTTTTTCAAGATTACTCAATTTTTCAATTTCTAATTCTTTTGAAAAAACTTTAATAAAATCTACAACTACAGAAGATTTAGTATCATATAACATTTTTGCAACATCCTGTTTTGTAAAATCTTTTTTCTCACCAATTAAATTCGTTATCCTCTTTGCTCTATCTTCTGGCAAATAATATCCAGGATATAGTTTACCTCTAACAGAATCTGGTTGATTATTTGCTGAATACACGTATCCCCAATCCGAATTAATAGCTTGTGGGTTTTCTTCAAAATCATAAAAACAAATTTGCTCATCTTTTCCTGAAGCTCCATCTAAATATATTTTTGTATTTAAACTATCTCTATACTTATATAGTTTTGCTGCAGCAAACCAACCGATATTATCTTTAGCATCACCATACATCACATTTAAACCTGGTGCACTAATTTTAGATACCCCTTTTTTAAATTCAGCTAAAGAATTTGCATGAGACATTTCGTAACCAACATCTAATAATTGATTCTGAGTTTTTGTATATATCCATTTCATTGCAATTGGTCGATCATCTTCAATTTGTTCAATAACATCATTCATTATAGGTCCATGCTTACTAACTCTAACCTTATAAACAGTATCTTTCTCTCCTTTTACTTTAATTCGTTTCTCTAAAACTTTATAAGACATAAAACCTTCAGGGGTTTTATACTCTAAATTATTTTTAGGATTATTTTGTTCTAAATAAAAATCTACATCATCATTTTCAAACATTGTTAATCCATAAGCATATTTTTTATTATGCCCTAAAAGAGGAAAAGGAGATAAACCTAAATTAAAACCATACATTTCATAATCTGGTGTTTTTATATGATTCTGATACCAAACAGAAGGTTGTGAAAATGCAATATGAGGATCGTTTGCAAAAATAACTTTCCCATTTTTAGTTCTATCAGCTCCAAGCACCCAAGCATTACTTCCTATAAAATTAGATACTGGAAGGTTGTTCATTATATGACTTATCTCTGAAGAAAATTGCGCTTTTATTTCTGGCTTTCTAGCATTTTTTATTATCGTAGTTTCTTTTGCTGAAACCCCTAATTCTTTAATATATTTTGTACCATATTTTTCTTTTATTTCATTTAATAAAGGATCTGTTTTATGTGCCGCAGCAAAACTAAATGCCATATAACCAAAAACATTATATACATCTTTTATTGTGTATTTTTCTTTTTCTAAACCTATTAAATAAAACTCTAAAGGAGCTGCTCCTTTTTCTATAAAACTATTTATTCCTTCTAAATATGCTTCTGTTAATTTATATGCCTGTGAGTTTTTATCTAAACCAGCTATTGTTTCTTTAGAAGCTTCTTCTATACCTAAACTTGAAAAGAATTTATCAGTTCTTATCATTTCTTTTCCAAAAATCTCACTTAATCTTCCAGCAGAAATTCGTCTAATAACTTCCATTTGCCAAAGTCTATCTTGTGCATGAACATAACCAAAAACACGATATGCATCTTCTTGATTATTTGCTTGTATATGTGGCACCCCATTTTCATCATAAAAAACAGTCACTTTTTCTTTTAAATTTGCTATTTCTAGCTCCCCATTATACTTTGGCTTTAATTGACTACTAATGAACAAATAAGCAATTACAAATATAACTATAAGTACAATTAAAAATTTAAAAAGCTTTTTTAGCACTTTCATTAGATAGGATATTTTCTCAAATATAACAGTTTTAAATTTGTATTTTTGATGTTCTATAAATTCCGTTTTACATGAAAAAAATTCATATGGTTGACTTACAAAGTCAATATCAAAAAATAAAAGAAACTGTAGATCAATCTATTCAAGAAGTTCTGAATTCTTCTGCGTATATAAACGGCCCACAGGTTAAAGAGTTTCAAGCAGATTTAGAAAATTACTTAGAGGTAAAACATGTAATTCCTTGTGCAAACGGAACGGATGCTTTACAAATTGCAATGATGGGATTAGGATTGCAACCTGGTGATGAAGTTATTACTGCTGATTTTACTTTTGCTGCTACTGTTGAAGTTATTGCTTTATTGCAATTAACTCCTGTATTAGTAGATGTTGAAGCAGATACATTTAATATTAATATAGATGCTTTAAAGAAAGCTATTACACCAAAAACAAGAGCGATTGTGCCAGTTCATTTATTTGGACAGGTTGCAAATATGGATGCCATTATGGAAATAGCTAAAGAACATAATCTTTTTGTTATTGAAGATAATGCACAAGCCATTGGTGCTAGTTATACTTCTAAAGATGGAACAAAGAAAAAAGCAGGAACTATTGGAAACGTAGGAACTACTTCTTTTTTCCCTTCAAAAAACTTAGGTTGTTATGGTGATGGTGGGGCTATTTTTACAAATGACGATGATTTAGCACATACTATTAGAGGTATTGTTAATCATGGAATGTATAAACGCTATTACCATGATGTTGTAGGTGTTAATTCACGTTTAGATAGTATGCAAGCTGCTATTTTAAAAATAAAATTACCTTTATTAGATTCTTATTGTAATGCACGTAGAAATGCTGCAAAATTTTACAATAAAGCCTTTTCTAGTAATACAAATATTATTACACCAACAACCTCTTCGTGTAATCAAGTTTGTGAACATTGTGATTGTCATGTTTTTCATCAATACACATTACAAATTACAAATGGTAAACGTGATGAATTACATCAACATTTATTAGATAATGGTATTGCCAATGCAATCTACTACCCTGTTCCTTTACATAAACAAAAAGCATACGTAGATATTCGTTATAAAGAAGAGGATTTTAAGATTACTAACCAATTAATTGACACCGTAATTTCTTTACCTATGCATACAGAATTAGATGAAGAACAATTAGTTTTTATAACAAAAACAATTAATGATTTTTTAAAATAACAACATGACTCAACGAATTAAAACACTACAAATCATTCATTTATTTTTAATTTTTGGTATTTGTATTGCCTTTATAATTCTTGGAGATCTTAAAAATTCATTCAATTTAAAAATAGATACAGATTCATTACCTTTCGCTTTTATTCCTTTGGTTGCTTATTATTTAAGTAATTTTATCTTTAAAAGAATATTAAAGGGAATTCAAAAAAATTCTTCTATAGAAGAAAAATTAACGGTATACCAATCAGCTTCAATAGTACGATGGGCAACTATTGAAGTTGCTTGTTTTATTATTCTCCTTTTAAAACCTGATTTTATTTTATTAGGATTTATTTTACTTATTTATATGTATTTCATACGTCCTGTAAAAAGTAACATAGCACAAACTTTAAATATAAAAATCACTGAATTAGACTCCTAACTTATGAAAACAATTTTAGTAACTGGCGGCCTTGGTTTTATTGGTTCTCATACTGTTGTTGAACTTCAAAATATTGGATTTGATGTTGTTATTATTGATGATTTATCGAATTCTAATATTAATGTTTTAAATAATATTTCTAAAATCACAGGAAAAAAGCCTAATTTTCATAAAATAGATCTACGTAATAAACAAAAAGTTCAAGAATTTTTCAAAAATTATACTGTTCATGGAATTATTCATTTTGCTGCTTTTAAAGCTGTAGGAGAAAGTGTTATAAACCCTTTAGATTATTACGAAAATAACATTGGAAGTTTAGTCCATCTTTTACAAGAAATGAGGGATCGAAAAATTGACAATTTTATATTCAGTTCTTCTTGTACTGTTTACGGGCAAGCCGATGAATTGCCTATTACTGAAAAAGCACCTATTAAACCTGCCGAATCCCCTTATGGTAACACCAAACAAATTGGCGAAGAAATTATTAAAGATACTTGTAAAGCAAATGGATTAAACGCAATCGCTTTACGATACTTTAATCCAATTGGAGCACATGATAGTGTTAAAATTGGTGAATTACCACTAGGTGTTCCTCAGAATTTAATACCTTACGTTACACAAACTGCTGCTGGAATTAGAGAACAACTTTCTGTTTTTGGGAATGACTATGACACACCAGACGGAACGGCTATTCGAGATTACATTCATGTTGTTGATTTAGCAAAAGCTCATATTTCTGCACTGCAACGATTATTAAATAAAGAAAATAAAAACAATTTTGAATATTTTAATATAGGAACTGGTACAGGAAGTTCTGTATTAGAAATTATAAAAGCTTTTGAAAAAGCAACTACACAAAAATTGAATTATAAAATTGTAGAAAGACGTGAAGGAGATGTTACTTCTGCCTATGCAGATACTACAATTGCAAATAAAGAATTAAATTGGAAAACTGAAAAAACGTTAGAAGAAGCTTTAAAATCTGCCTGGAAATGGCAAGAAAATCAGAAATAAGAAAAGTATAAATTAATATAAAAAGAAAAAAATGAAAATACTATCTATAGATGGTGGAGGAATTCGTGGTTTAATACCTGCTATGATTTTAGAAAAAATTGAAGAAATTACTCAAGAACCTATTACTAATTTATTTGATTTAATTGCTGGTACTTCTACAGGAGGCATTATTGCCTTAGGATTAACAGTAGATAATGGGAGGAAACAACCTAAATATACTGCCTCAGACCTAGTTAAATTATACAGAGATAAAGGAGATCAAATTTTTAGTAGAAGTACGCTTCATAAAATAAAATCTTTAGGTAATTTAAGAGATGAAAAATACCCTAATGAAAAATTCACTAATCTGTTAACTGAATATTTTGGTAACGCTAGACTTAAAGATTCTTTATCTAATGCTTTAATTACTTCTTATGAAACCGAAAGAAGAATACCTTGGATTTTTAAAAGCATGCATGCTAAAAATCCTGAAAAAACTGACTATGATTTTAATATTGTAGATGTAGCTTTAGCAACGTCTGCAGCCCCTACTTATTTTGAACCTCATAAAATACAATATAAAGAAAACGATTATTTGTCTTTTATAGATGGTGGAATTTATGCTAACAATCCTGCAATGTGTGCATATACCGAAGCTAAATCTTATTTTAAAAAGACCGATGAAGAAATTAAAATTGTATCATTAGGTACTGGTCATCTTACTAAAAGGTTATTTCACGATGATATTAAAGATTTAGGTTTAGTTGGTTGGGCACAACCTATACTTAGCTGTGTTTTTGATGGATTAAGTGAAACTGTAGATTATCAATTATCTAAAATATTAAAAAAGATAATTATTTCAGATTTCAAACTGAATTAAAAGAAGGAAACGAAGCTATGGATGATGCTTCAATTGATAACATACGAGCTTTACAACTTCATGTTGAAGATATTTTACATAAAAACAAGAATCAAATTGAAAAATTGATTGAAAATATTTTAGATTAATAAACTTCATTTCTAGATAGAAATTTCAAAAATAAAATCACTTTATTAAATCAAATCAAGAAGCTAGGTTATTTTTTATTAGCTTCTTGTTTTTTAGAATATCTTATAATTGTTCCCCTAATTTGAAATCAAATTTTTATAATTTTAATATTAAATATTGTTAAATGTTTTTTTATTTCTAAACAATCGTTTAGTTTTGTATTGAATTCAATTATATGGCACGAAAAAAAGAATATGTAGAGGAGGAAGTTATTGAAAAAGCAATGAATTTGTTTTGGAAAAATGGCTATGAGACAACTTCTATGCAAATGCTTGAAAAAGAAATGGGAATAAATAAATTTTCTATTTATTCTAGTTTTGGAAGTAAAAATGGTGTTCTTTTAGAAAGTATAAAATGTTATCGAAAAAAATTAAAAGTTATAACAGATAAACTTTTAATTTCTAATAATGGTATCAAAGGGATAGAGCAATACTTTTATGATTTTTTATCATTTTCTAAAGATCATGCTAATTTTATAAAAGGTTGTTTAGTTACAAATACAGCTAATGAATTAAACGCAGATTCTGACCCTAAACTTAAATCTAAGTTATCAATATTCACAAACGATATAAGGAATTTGTTTTTAAATAATTTAGAGCAAGAATTAACGCTTACAGAAAAAGAAAGAAATGAACAGGCAGATTATTTTATTGTTTCAATGTTTGGTTTAGCATCCGCTTCAAAAATTTTTAACGAATCACAATTACACATTTTTATAAAAAACATATTTTAAGTAACAATATTTTTTTTACCAATAACTAAACGATTGTTTAGCTATTTTATTAATCAATAAATATAATTATCATGAGTACATTTAAAATCCACACATTAGAAACTGCTCCAGAAGCGAGTAAACCACTATTAGACAACTCAGTAAAAGCATTTGGAATGGTTCCAAATTTGCATGGAGTTATGGCAGAGTCTCCAGCTACTTTAGAAGCCTATCAAAAATTACATCAATTATTTTCAGAGAAAACTATATTTAATGCTGAAGAATTGACTGTAGTATGGCAAACAATTAATGTTGAAAATGGTTGTCATTATTGTGTACCAGCACATACTGCTATTGCACATATGATGAAAGTAGATTCAGCAATTACTGAAGCTTTAAGAAACCGAGAATCTATGCCAAATGAAAAGTTACAAGCTCTTCATGAAACAACTTTAAAAATTGTAAACAACAGAGGTGAACTTTCTAACGAAGATGTAAGTGCTTTTAAAAATGCTGGTTATACAAACCAACATTTATTAGAAATATTATTAGGTTACTCTCAAAAAATATTGAGTAATTATACAAATCATTTAGCTAATACACCTGTAGATGAGCCATTCCAAAAATTTGCTTGGAGTAAGTAAACCTTTTTTCAAATAACAGTTTAGTTTTCAATATCTACCAAAAGGTTAAAACCTTTTGGTAGATATTAAGCTTTATAATCAAAAAATTTAATAAAGAAGAAAACACTATCTATTTAATCTAAAGATAAAGTCATAAAATCTATTTAACATTTATTCTTTTTTATTTTACTAATTTCATGGCTTCAAATATCAATCAACCATGATAAAAAAAACACTTTTTGCTTTATTAATTTTAATAATAAGTAGTTGTAATACGGATAATAACGATACTAAAACAACAAAAAAAGACACTGAAAATTTAAAAATAGATTATGAAAAAATTACGCTAGACAATGGTTTAGATGTAGTTTTTCATGTTGATAAATCAGATCCAGTTGTAGCTGTAGAGTTAATGGTTCATGTAGGTTCTGCTAGAGAAGTTGAAGGAAGAACTGGTTTTGCTCATTTATTCGAACATTTATTATTCTTAGAATCAGAAAACCTTGGAAAAGGAGGCCTCGACAAAATGAGTGCTCGAATTGGAGGTTCTGGAGCCAATGGTTCTACTTCTAGAGATCGAACAAATTATTTACAAACTGTACCTAGTGATGCCTTAGAAAAAATGATTTGGGCTGAAGCGGATAAATTAGGTTGGTTTATTAATACTGTTACAGATCCTGTTCTTGCTAAAGAAAAACAAGTAGTAAAAAATGAAAAAAGACAAAGTATTGATAATAGACCTTATGGACATAGACAATACGTAATAGGTAAAAATTTATACGCTAAAGATCATCCATATAATTGGCAAGTAATTGGATCTTTAGAAGATTTACAAAATGCTACTTTAGACGACGTAAAAACTTTTTTCAAAAAGTGGTATGTACCAAATAATTCTACTCTAGTATTAACTGGAGACATTGATGTAGCACAGGCTAAAAAATGGGTTCTTAAATATTTTAATGAAATTCCTAAAGGTGAAGAAATTGAAGCAATTAAAAAAAGACCAGGGATACTTACAAAAAATAAGTTATTGTATTATGAAGATAATTTTGCGCGATTACCAGAATTAACCCTTACTTGGCCTACTGTAGAACAATACCATAAAGATTCTTATGCTTTAGATATTTTAACAGAATATTTAAGTAGCGGAAAAAAAGCTCCTTTAAATAAGGTGTTAGTAGATGATTTAAAATTAACTTCAGGAACTACAATGTTTAGTTTTTCTTCTGAAGTAGCTGGTCAAACACAATTAATAGTTAGAGCTTTTAACAATACAAAATTAGACAGTGTAAAAACAGGAATAGACAAAGCTTTCAAAGATTTTGAACAAAATGGAATTCCACAAAAAGATTTAGATCGAATAAAAGCTGGTTTTGAAACCGATTTTTATCAAGGTTTATCAAGTGTTTTAGGAAAAGGGTCACGTTTAGCTTCATATAACACCTATACTGGTAACCCAGGCTATGCAACAGAAGAATTAAAGAACGCATTAGCGGTAACTAAAGAAGATGTTATCAATGCTTTTAATACATATATTAAAAACAAAAATTTTGTTGCTACCAGTTTTGTTCCTAAAAACGAAAAGCAATTGGCTTTAACAAATTCTAAAGAAGCTATAATTGCTGAAGAAAAGATTGTAGTTGGAGCTGAGGATTCATTTGATTCTTCAATTGTTGCTACTTATGAAAAAACACCTTCTTCTTTTGATCGTTCAATAGAACCTCCTTATGGTAAAAAACCAGCTGTAAAAGTGCCTGAAGTTTGGAAAGATAATTTAGAAAACGGTTTGCATATCTCTGGAATTAAAAACGACGAGGTTCCTTTAGTTAATTTCAACTTTGTTATTGAAGGTGGACAGTTGTTAGAAAAAATGGATAAGTTAGGAGTTGCTAGTCTTACCGCCAGCATGTTAGAAAAAGGAACTAAAAACAAAACTGTTAGTGACTTACAAGATGCTATAGCTCAGTTAGGAGCTTCTATTGACATTTTCGCTACCAAAAGAAATATTAGAGTATCTGGTACTACTTTAGCTAAAAACTATAATCAAACTTTAGAATTAGTTAAAGAAATGCTATTAGCCCCAAGATGGGATGAAACAGAATTTGAGTTGCTAAAGAAAAGAGCGGTTACAAATTTAAGACAACAAAAAGCCAGTCCTAGAGCTATTGCATCAAATGAATACAATAAATTAATTTATGGAAACGATAATATTCGTTCAAAAAATATATTAGGTACTATAGCGTCGGTTAATCAAATTACTATTGATGATTTAAAGTCTTATTACATCAATTATATTTCTCCTTCTGTTACTAAAATGCATGTAGTAGGAGATATTAACAAAAAACAAATAGTTAATTCATTACAATCTTTACAAACAGCTTGGAAAGCAAAAGAAGTTACAATACCTAGTTTTGGAGCTCCTGAACCTCCTAAAAAATCTACTGTTTATTTTTACGACATTCCTAATGCAAAACAATCTCAATTACGTTTTGGTGCACCTGCACTGGCTTTTAATGATAAAGATTATTATCCTGCAACCGTAATGAATTACATTCTTGGTGGAGGTGGTTTTGCTTCACAATTAACACAAGAGTTAAGAGAAGGAAAAGGATATACGTATGGTGTACGTTCTCGTTTTTCTGGTTCTAAAGAAAAAGGGGCTTTTACAATATCTAGTGGAGTACGAAGTAATGTTACATTGGAAGCATCAAAACTTGTGAAACAAATTTTAGAAAATTATGGTAAAAACTATAATGAAAAAGATTTAGCTACTACAAAAGGTTTTTTAATAAAAAGTAATGCACGCGCTTTTGAAACTATGGGAGCTAAACTAAGAATGTTAGAAAATATAAGCACCTATAATTTAAATTCAGATTATGTAAAAGATCGTGAGAAGATTGTTACAGAAATGACAATTCCTAAAATTCAAGAGCTTTCTAAAAAATACTTAGACGCCAATAAAATGATTTGGTTGGTTGTTGGTGATGCAGAAACTCAATTAAAAAGGATGAAAGAATTAGGTTTTGGAGACCCTGTTATTCTAAATAAACTTCAAGAAAAAGTAAAACAATAAAATAAAAAAGCTATCAAATAAAATTGATAGCTTTTTTTATTCTTTATAAATACTAATTTAGTTAGAAAAATTAATTTAAAAGATTTTATTTTAAATTAGAAATATGAAAAAAATATTTATCCTTATTTTATTTACAACAAACAGTTTCACAACTTGTTTTAGTCAAATTAATGATACTATTTATAAAGCATATGCATCGGCATTAAACGAAGAAATTATTTTTCACAACTTAAAAAAAATAAAGGATCCTAGTATCTCTAATTATGAAGGCAGTTATCATTTTGGTGATTCAGAAGCTGAATCTCAATTGGAAATTCTTTATAGTAATAACAAAGTTTTTGCTCGTAAAGAATATAGCATTTGGGAAAATGATACTTGGATACCTAAATCTATAAGGAAATCTTCATCTTATAAAAAAGGTATACTATATGTAGATAATGAATCTTTTCAATTATATACTTATGATAAAGAACAAGGATTAGGTTCTTCTTATAATAAAACAGAAAATGAAAAAACATATCATTACTTACAATTTAATTATGATCGTTCAATAAAAAAACCATTAGGTAAATACCCTGAAACAAGTTTTGTTAAATTAACTAAAAGCGATTTTATTAATTATTCAAACCATGATTTAAAAATTATAAGAAATGAAATATTTGCCAGAAATGGATATCCTTTTAAAATAGGTGGTAAAATGCACAATTATTTTTCAAGTAAAAACTGGTATAAACACATCAAAAAAACAAAAACAACTGTGCTTAGTGAAATTGAAAAGCATAACATAAATTTGATAAAAAGTTTAGAACAAATAAATAATAAAATTAATACTAAACACATACCTGACACAATAAAAAGTAAGTTATCAATAAAATCAGAACAATCGTATTGTTTGATAAAGAATGTTGAAAAACATAATGGGTATAATTTTTTAACTGTTGATTTTATTCAAATTACATTTATTAGTAATGAACATGTTGAAACTGGACTTATAACTAATGATAATACCAAACTAAGGTCATTTATTATTTCAGATACATTATTAAAAAAATATCATAAATATAAATCACATGGTGTAATACATTGGAAAATTAATGTTTCAAAAGGAAGGGTTATTTCTCTTGACTATATTATACTAAGTTAATTTTTCAATTAATAGCCTTTATAAAAACTTGTATTCCTAAAACTATAAAACAAAATATCATCGAAAACAAAAATCTTCTTTTTAATCATTTTCAACAATTTATTCCTGTATCAGAAGCATTAAAAGTTGAACTAGACAAACACCTTCACTTAGTTGAATTTAAAAAAGGGAGTTTAATTTTAGATGCAAATAAGATATGTACTAAAAGCTATTTTATTACTAAAGGTATTTTACGCTCTTATTTCATTAAAGATGGTAGAAAAATTAGTGAATTTTTTTGTAGTTCTAATGAATGGATGAATTCTCCAAGAAGTTTTATGCAACGGAAAACTGACATTTACTATATTGATGCTATTGAAAATACACAAACCTATGTAATAGATGTAAGTAATTTGGTGTATTTGTTTAATAACTTCCCAGAAATGGAACGTTATGCTCGATTATCTATGGGAACCATTTTTGGTCTTTTTATGGATCGAATTACCTCCATTCGTTTTACCTCTGCTAAAGAACGATATGACTATTTCTGCAAAACATACCCTAATATACATTATCGAATTCCGTTAGGAATGATAGCCTCTTATTTAGGAATTACACAAGAAACCCTTAGTAGAATTCGTTCGTTAAAATAACTCAATTTAAAATGATGCCTTTTTTTATTTTAACTCTAACAATGGGTTAAAACCCATTGATTCCTTATAAAAACCAGCAAATTCTATCACTTTTTGATTTAGATCAAAAAAATAAATCTTTAATTTTTCAAGCTTTGTAAAAATTAAAATTATGAGATTTATATTATTAATTCCTTTTATCATTATTTTCAACCTTAATGCTCAAATACATTTAAAAACTTCGAATACTCAAGCTATTCTATATGTTGGTAAAAACAAATGTCAACCTCTAATTGTTGGACTAGGAGGCTCTGAAGGTGGTAATGCTTGGTCTAGTGATTATTGGAAAATAACTAGAGATAAATTCTTAAAAAAAGGATACTCCTTTTTAGCTATAGGATATTTTGGAGCGAAAGGAACCCCTAAATTATTAGAAAAAATAGCTATCGAAGATATTTACAATGCTATTAAAACAGCTACAAAAAATAAAAATGTAAATGCTAAAAAAATTGCAATTGTAGGAGGTTCTAGAGGTGCCGATTTAGCTATGTTAGTTACCAGTTACTATAAAGACATCAATTGCGTAGTTGGTTTAGTTCCTAGTCATGCTATTTTCCCTGGTAACACTAATCATTTTACAAGTTCTAGCTGGACATACAATAAAAAGGAACTCCCTTTTATTCCTGTTAATGAAGCTTCCGTTCCTTTTATAATGAAAAGAGATTTACGAGGAGCATTTAACGCCATGCTTAAAGATACTATTGCTGAAAAAAAAACTTTAATTAAAGTGGAAAAAATTAAAGGTCCAATTTTATTAATATCTGCTACAGATGATGAAATTGCTCCTACTAAAGAAATGTGTGATAAAATTATACATAGATTAAAAAACAAGAATTTTAAATATTACAAAAAACACATTCCTATTAAAGGAAAACACTCAGAACCTTTGAAACATTTTAATTTGGTTTTTGATTTTTTAAAAGAACATTTTCCTAGTAAATAACACTATTTAGCTAAGTAAAAAAAACAATATAACTTCCTCTTACCATACTTAAAAAAATATAATGACTCTATTTTCTTTTTAAATATCTCATTAAATAAATAAAACTAATAAAAATTAGAAATGCACAAATAAAAAATAAATGAGGAATTGTAGTTACTGAATCTTTAAAATACCATCCAGAAAACAATGCACCTAATCCAATACCCGCTTCTAGCGCTATAAACCGAGTTGCAATTGCTTTTCCTCTATACTTTGCAATACTTAAATCTATAGTCCAAGCATTTACTGTTGGTGATAATATTCCCATTGCTGCTCCATACAAAGAAGCTCCAATAAATAATTGATTTTTTGTTATAAAAAAACCTAGAAATAATAATGACAACAACAATAATATTAATCCAATTTTCATTACAATATACCTTCCGTAGGAATCGGAAACTTTTCCTGAGACAAACCGTACTACTAGAGATGCAATTGTAAAATAAATAAAGAAAGTTCCTTTATTTACAATTCCTAAATGAGAGCTCCAA
This sequence comes from uncultured Tenacibaculum sp., assembly GCA_938041625.1. Classification (GTDB taxonomy): domain Bacteria; phylum Bacteroidota; class Bacteroidia; order Flavobacteriales; family Flavobacteriaceae; genus Polaribacter. The sequence continues at coordinate 36,464 of CALISK010000184.1, forward strand.
TCTGGAATTACAGTTAAAATAACACCAAAAGGAAAATAATATAAAAAAGTAATTATAGCAGCAGGAAACACTTCTTTAGCTATAATTTCATGTCTAGATATTAATAAAGTTTGTCTGGTAAATCTTTGTTTATCTATTAGTGTTTCTTTGATATTTAAAAAAGCTATTACTGCTAATAAAGAGATTATAGAAGAACTGTAAAACAAAACATTGAAAGAATAATGTAATTTTATAAAACTCCCTAATGCAGGTCCTAATGCAAAGCCTGTACTAAAAAACAATCCTTGCATTCCTATTGCTTCTCCCCAACGTTTTTGAGGAATCACATCTGCTACGTATGCTGTTATTGCAGTTGGTGTAAACCCTGTTGAAAACCCATGAAACAATCTTAGAAATAAAAACCCTGAAACTGTTGTTAGTATAGGATATAAAAAACCACAAATTACACATACAAATGCCCCAAACAACAATACTGGTTTTCTACCAATAGTATCTGTTAACTTACCACTAAAAGGTCTTGATAAACCAGCCGTTAGTGTAAATAATGCTATAATTAACCCTTTATAATTAGAACCTCCTAAATCACTTAAATACTGTGGTAATTCAGGAATCAACATATTAAAACTTGTTGAAAACAATAAGGAGCAAATACAAATTAAAATAAATTTAAAACTGTAAATCGTATTTTTTGTAGTCATTTATGTATTAAAATGTGTGTTAATTAATTCTTCGACATACTCCCAAATAATGATAGATCCTTTTTCTATCGATTTTGATTTTTCATACACCATCGAAAATGGCACTTCAAATTCTTTCCAAGTTCCACCATTATTTACAATATTCTGTAATATCGGTTGTAATCTATCTATTGCTTTTGCAAATTTAGCTTCTTTAGTACTCCCTTCTTCAAACTCTAACCATATTTTTATATATACTTCAGATTGTTCAGAAGGTAGCATTCCAAAAATACGCTTCGCTGCTTTTAATTCCTCCACTGTATTGTTATGATTTTTTTTAGTGTCATATAAAAAAATGTCTCCTGCATCAATTTCAACAATATCGTGAATCAATACCATTTTAAGTACTTTTAAAACATCTATGGCGTCATTACTATATTCAGCTAATATTAAAACCATCATTGCTAAATGCCAAGAATGTTCTGCATCATTTTCCCTTCTATCACTATTAAATAATTTACTTTTTCTTTGTATATATTTTATCTTGTCTATTTCTTTAATAAAAGTTAATTGCTTTAATAATCGTTCTATCTCCATTTTTACTTTTTTATTAATTATTTTTGAGACTACAAATAACTTGTGCTTTATTAATTTAAAAAAGGACATTTGTCTTTACTCCTTTAAATGATACGAAAGAATATTGATTTACTTAATTTTATCTCTAATTTAAAAGAAGAAGAATATCTTTATTTTATTGAAGAAAACTGTACTTCAAAAACAGTTATAGCACAACAAGACACCAGAACAAACTGGGTCTATATTATAAAACAAGGAATCGCTAAATGTAGTTTAAACGATGATAATGGAAATGAATTCATTCAAGAATTTTTTAGTGAAGGAATGAAATTTGGTGAGTTAGAAGTTTTTAATAGCAAAGCTATTTATTGTGCTATGATAGCAATTACCAATGTTGTTTATTATAAAATATCACATGAAAACTTTACTACTCTTTTAAATTCTAATAGAACATTTAATACTATCGTATTAAAAAGCTTAGTTACTAAATTAAGTAAAAAAGGTCCTCGTTTTGCTTTTCAACAAAATAGAACTATAAAAGATAATATTGTCAAATTATTTCAAGAACTCCCAACTGTTCTTAATATAATTCCAAAACAAGATATTGCGAACTATTTAGGTATTACTTTAAGAAGTTTAAATCGTTCTTTAAATGATTTACAAATTGTAAAA
>CALISK010000185.1 GCA_938041625.1 uncultured Tenacibaculum sp.
GTTCTTGTAACTCTTATGTTAGTTATTCCTTCACTTGCTTTAATATTAAATTCGGTAAAAGGAGCACTCCCTCCTGTTCCTGATGTTGACGATCCTTCAATGGTTATAATATTACCTGAATTTGATATATCTGCATGATTAGACGAATTTACTATCCATCTAAAACTTGCACTAGCTCCTATAGCTTCAAATGTAAAACTCTCTGATTGGTTTATTGCTGTATTTCCTATCGAATTACTAGCTAGAAATGTTATCATCTGTGCTTGAGATAATGTAAAAGTACTTGTAATAGCTTCACCTGGAGCATAGCCTGTATCGTTTACAAAAGTAACATACTGACCAGAAGTTCTAGTTCTAATAGCAATATCAGTAGCTCCATTTATTGCTACAGGTGGAGTTATAGTTATAGTAGTTGGTAAATCTGTAGAATTCGGATTAGCACTTAAATAATCTGTTAAAGTAGCATTACCACTTGATGGGGTTAAAGTACCGATAGGATTTGTTCTTACCAATACCTCTGGACATTCAACAGAATCAAGAATACCATCATTATCATCATCTAAATCACAAAAATCACTAATCCCGTCTAAATCACTATCTATTCCATCTACTGTAACTGTAAAAGCATCAGTTCCACTACATCCACTTGCATCTATATAAGTAATTATTCCATTATAAACGGCTCCTGAAGCTCCTGCTGGTATTATATACGTTGCACCTGTTAAACTTGTTGCTGTGGTTACATCTACAAAACCTGCTGTTTCTGCTGCTGCATCATAATCTATTGTGTAATTAACTGGTGTACCTGAAATTGCGGTTAATGTTAATGTTTCTGAAGTAATTCCCATACAAACTACAACTTCATTTACTGTAGCCACTGGATTTGCATTTAGAGTTAACGCAACTGTATCTTCTTGTGGACATGAATTATTTAAAGATCTAGCTTCAACTCGATAAGTTCCAACTTCACTAGAAGTTACACCAGTAATAGTTAATGCTGATGTTGTTGCGTTTGAATACGCTCCTCCATTAGATATTGGGGTTACACTAGCTCCTAAATACCATAAATAACTATAATCTCCTGCTGGAATTGCTATTGTAGTATCATCTGATGTTGCACCTATAGTACCAAAATCTGTAACTCGAACACCAGTAGGGGTAGCTGTTAAAGTAATTGCTCCTCCATCACAGGTTTCTAGAGGTGTTGCTGATAAAGCTACTGAAAAAGTATCACTAACAGTTTCTGTTCCATTAGCACCATTATATCCACCAACACTTGCTCCGTTAGTTACTTGTCCTGGAGTAGCAGAGGTTAATCCATCAACTGTTGGATGACCATCTAATCTATTATCCATAGGACTTGTATCTGTTCCTCCAGATTCTACTACATCAAAACAACCATCATTATCACTATCTAAATCTAGATAATCTGGGGTACCATCCATATCTGTATCTGGAAGTGAAAATGATGCATCAGGACATGAAGCTCCATCATTTTGATTTGTAACTTGAGAATTTATTGGAGTTGCAAAACTAGGAGTAGTTGTATAATTTAATAGTTCTACAATAAAACCATTATTATTTCCTCCAAAAAATATTCTATTTCCTTCTTGTACAAAAGCAGCTCCAAAACCTCCTGAAGTATAACCTGAAGGTTCAGCAATTGTAGTTACTACAGCTGTTCTTGGCGAAGGAAGATTTAAATCTATAGTTACTAAATCAACACTATCTGCTGTTACACTTGTTGTTAATCCATACATTACATTTGCTACAATAACATAATCTAAAACAGAGAAATCTATCGTACTATCTGTACCAGATATAATTCTAGTATCTATTCCTGTTCCAATATCATATCTCCATATATTATTTTGTGCTCCATGATAATAACCCCCATTATAAACTGCTCCTGCAATTAAAGATCCCCCTCCTCTTGCTATTAATCTATTTGTTTCTCCTGTTGTTGGATCTACAGTTATAATATCTCCATTTGCTACAGCGTCTCCTGAAGTATCTGTGACACCAGATGGATCTCCTCCGTTAATTTGAACTAACCCATAAAAAAGTCCATCATGATACCCTAAAGCATTATACCTAAAGCCAGAAGGAACACCTATATTAATATAGTTTCCTGAAGTTTGATCATATATTTTTAATTGCCCTCTAGAAGCTGGTACTGCACTTAAATCTGATATTACTTGAAAAAGACCATTTGGACAATTTGGGTCATTCCCTTGTAATTCAACAGAATCTAAAATACCATCATTATCATCATCTAAATCTACTCTATCAGATATTCCATCCATATCTGTATCTGTACCAGAACCATCTATTGTTATTATTAAGTCCGCTGTGTCAGTATTAAAACTATCAGACAACGTATATCCAAATGTATCTGTTAGTGTTTGGCCTGATAACAGATTTGCTACTAAAGGATTCGTTGTATCTGGAGTATATGTATAACTTCCATCTGGGAAAACCGTTAAGGTACCATAAACTCCTACTATAGTTGTAGAACCGGTAACAGTTTGCATTGTTCCTGCTATAACATTTTCAATTTCTATTACTACAACTGAACTATCTCCCTGCCAATAAATATCTGAAATACCTGCAATTTGACCTCCTTGATCAGCATCTGTAGCATTAGGTCCATAATTATAACTTAATACTAATTGATCTATAGGCTCTTCAAAAAACACATTTACATTTCCTGTTGCATCACTTGGTACAGCACTACCTGTACCATAAAAAGTATTACTTCCTGCATCTACAACTCCACCAGTTGTAACATATTTATACGCAGAAGAAAGTCCTCCTAATGATCCTTGAATTCTAATTAAATCTTGCCAAGTTGTTCCTTGAGAAAAATCTATATCTACTACTAAAAAACCTAAATTATAAACAGGTGTATCAAAATCTATAGTTAATACGGTATCTCCAGAAGGACTTGTTGTTCCATCTATAGCGTACCCTAGGTACCCTGTATGACCTCCATTAGTTGCTGTTAAATTTACTACCTGATTCTGATTTGCTATTCCAATATTATCTGGATCTGTTGAAGTAAAATCTAATTGAACTCCATCTATTGTTCTTGATTGACCTGAAATAGGATCAGATAATCCAGTAAACGTAACTCCTTGTACAAATTCATTTTCCCAAACTAAAGTAGACAGGCCTCTATCTATTGCATCTGCACCAGTTGGACCTATATCTGTTATTATGTTTCCTGTAGTATTTGAGTCTACAAACGCTGTAACTGAATCTAAATTATCTAATGCATCAGGGTTCTCATCTACTCCATTAATTGTAATTGTTAATATTCCATAATCAATAATTCCTAAGGTATCAGAAACTGTGTATGAAACTATATCCTGCAAACTTTCTCCATTTCTTAATCCTGTAACCGAAGAATTTGTTTCATCAACATCATATGAGTAAGTTCCATTAGATTGTATTGTTATCTCTCCATATAAAGTAGTGTATACGTTTCCTACTGATGAAGGATATACTTCTACTTCAGAAACAGATATTGCTGAAGCTCCAGAATCATTTGCTAATACATTTCCAGTAACTGTTCCTGTATTATTTGCCAATATACTATTCCCCTCATCTACTACAGTAGGTGGTGTTGTATAAACTCTAATAATTGACTGTGCATTTGCTACTCCTCCAATAGTATCTGTTATATTAACTGTTACAGTCCTTACACCATCTGTATAAGGGCTTGCTAAATCCCCATAAAAGAAAACTTTAAGAAAATCCTCAAAATCAGAATTTGGAATTGGATTACCTAATGCTTCTGTGATAGAAAATGTAGTAGCAGTATTTTGAGTTACTCTTATAGTAGACCCTGAAAAAATATAATCTACTGGAGCTACTACTGGAGTTGTAAAAAAATAAGCATCAAAACCCGAACCATCTGGATTATTAACTGCGAATAATTCACTCGCTCCATCTAACACTCCAGCAATACTTATTGTTGCATTTGCAATTGTATTAGTATCTGATGTTACAATAGGACTTATTACTGTTCCAAAAACCCCTGTTGTAGTTGGTTGTAACTGAAAATCATGATCATTACCAGATGTAATACTATTTAAATCTATTGATGGCGCTGCCATCATCATTCTAGACATAAATCGTGGAGCTGTATAAACCTTTTTAATTGGTGGTTGCTTTATAAGTAAAAAGTTTTCACTTTCATTATTTTCAATTTTCTTTAAATCTAAAAGAACACTTTTCTGTGAAAAAGCATTTAAAAACGAGAAAAGAGAAACTATTATTAAAGTAATAATAAATTTGTTTTTCTTGGAAGAACTCCATTTAAAAACCTGATTTACAAAATACTTATTACAAAAACCACTATTTATACTTAACTCATCAGGAGTTATTAGCTTTTTTTTCTTTACAAAAAATTGCTCATAATGAAATATAAACTTTAACTTGCCCAATTGGGAACATATATAAGCTTTTTCTTTAAAGAGCTCTTTAAGATATTTAAACATAATGATCAGTTTATTATATTGATTATTATACAACTCCCTGTTTTTGTATCCGCTCGCCAAAGTGCTACAATTACGGGGTTTTTTATTTTATTATATTTTGTATTCTTTATTTTATCTCACAACCTATTTTCATACTTTTTAAAGCACAATAAACTATGTAATTTATATATACAACCATTGGTCCTTATAATAAATAAGAAACTATATCTTTTTTGAATTTATTTGGAAATTGATTGACTGTATCTATAATTACTTTTAGTAGTTATAGGAATAACATCTAACTAAAGGTTATTTGTATTTTCTTTTTTCTAAAAATGCGCGTAGCAGTTATTTTCATATTTTTCCGGGGGGGTTAAATTGTTATATACTTTTTATTATAGTTATTTTAAATATAGTTATTTTAATGATTACTATATAGTTTTAGAGGAATATAACTTTTATTACTAAAATAACTTTAAGTTTAAATTATCCTAGCTTCTCAAATATATAATTTTTTAACTACATATGTTAATTTTTTCTAAAAAAAATATCAGCCTAATAATAATTAACATAACTAATTGTTGTTTCACCAGTCTTACTTAAATAACATTTTATTTAATTCAAAACATTAAAAAACAATAAAACATTAAAAAACAACACATTAATATCTTTATATATTTTTAAAAATTTATTTCAAATTTGAATAACTATTTTATATTCTTTAATTTTTTTATATTAGAAAATGATCGTTTTACATTAAATATTAACATATTTAATTTTATTTTTCTTTTTTTTAGAATATTTTTTTGTTGAAAAAATCAAATAATCAAAGTTTGTATCGTTATTCTCTTTACATTTTTTTCTTTGATAAAACTACATCATCAATCCAGATTTCACGTTTTCCTCCTTTTTTTTGATAATCAACCCAACCTAAAGAAATTTGATCAAAAGAAGGAAATGTCCATTCTTCATTATTTCCATTTTCTAAACATCCTTTATCAATGTCATTTGCATTTAATTCATGAACTAATTTAGCATCAATCCATAATTTCATATTCTTTTTTTCTTTATTGAAATACCATTCTAAAGTAATCCATTTTTTTTCAGGTATTTTAAATTGTGTATGATGCCAGCAATCTGTTTTTATTTCTTTTGTATCATAATTCGCCATTATTCTTTTATTATGTTGCCCTCCATATCGTACCTCTGCGTGAAATCCTTTTTCTGTTTTTCCTGAAGTTTGAATCATTGTCCAATGTATACCATCTGGCGAAGCTTCTTTAATATACATTTTCATACTTCCATAATAACTTTTCGTTTTTTTAGGAATTATATTTTCAAGCGAAATAAAGGCTCTATTTTTAAATCCTTCTCCACTTATAAAATGAACCGATTTTTTACCTGAATAAGCTCTTAAGGTATCTATTTTTACTTTTCCATTTCCAGAAATCAACCACGGTTCTTTTAACCCTTCTATTATATTTTGTTTTTCAAAATCGTCTTTAAAAAAAATATGCGTATTATTTTCACAAGCATTAAAAAGAATACTCATTAGTATTATTGAAACTAGTTTATAAAAAGACTTCATATTAAATATTTACACACATTCTAATAATATGATAAGGAGATTTCCACATATCAACCTTATTTAATAGTATTGGTTTTTTATTTGCATCTAATTTTTCGTGCCACTCACCATTTTCACGATCTATAAAGTCATTTTTCACCAATGACCAAATGTTATTTATAGATTGAAGATATTTTTCTTTAGGTGTTAATTTATATAATTCTTTAAACGCAATTATACTTTCTGTTTGCATCCACCATTGAAATTCTTTCGTATACTGATCACTTTTCACATCTTTAAATTGATAAACTCCTCCTGCAACTTCTACTAAATGAATAATTTCTTTACTATAAGATTTTAACTTATCTTTTAAAAAAGAAGTATACTGTTCTGTTTTTATTTGTTTACATGCATCTAGTAAAATACAAGGCACCTCAACATTATGCCCTAAAGAAATTAATTGAGTTAATGAATTCCAGTTTGCATCAAAATTTAATTCACAAAACTCATCGTTATGCAAAAACTTTTCAGTTAAAATGGTTAACAAATTCTCTATTCGTTCTTTTAGTTTTTCATTTTTATATGTTTTATACAAAGAAGTATACGCTTCTAGTATATGTAAATGTGTTCCTAAACTTTTTGATTCGCTCCCTAAAACTCCAAGTTCTCTAGTTAAAGAATCGTAATAATAATTAGATTCAGTATTATAAAAATTTGCTTCAATAAATTCATACAAATTAATGCTCCAGTTTTTAATTTCTTCTTTTTTTGAAAAAATATATGTTTCTGACAATGCTAATAAAGTATACGCTTGAGCAATACTTTTTTTCTCTGAATTTAGTAATTCTCCTTTATAAGATACTTCCCAATATATTCCACCATACGTTTTATCTTTAAAAAAAGATTTTAAATATTCGTATACTTTATTTATAACAAAAGTATACGTATCTGTTTCTAAATAATTAGATGCCTTCGCAAATGACCATAACAATCTTGCATTTAAAATAATTCCTTTTGTATTTTCAGGTAAAGGATTTCCATAAAAATCCAAAGCTCCATAAAAGCCTCCATTTTCTTTATCAATTACTTTAGTAGACCAAAATTTTAAGACCTCTTCTAAGGTTTTAGTTACTTCATTTTTAAAAAAACTCATGCAATCAATAAAAGATTAAACATTTGTTCTTTTTGACTCTAGTCCAGCTTCTATTTCTTTCATCTTTTTAGATGTTAATGGATATATTAATAGAGCTACAACTCCGATTAAAACAAAAGCTGCTGGTATAATACTCATGTTTAATTTAATTCCTTCTAACATTTCTGGTGTTTTAACTAATGCTTTACCATCATAATTGTAAAAATTAAGCACTCCTAAAGTAATGGCTCCTGCTACTCCTCCTCCAAACTTCATTGAAAAGGTACCTGCTGAAAAGATTAAACCTGTGGCTCGTCTTCCATTTTTGTATTCTGAATAATCTGCTGCATCTCCTAACATAGCAAAGAATAAAATTGGCATTAAACCTGCTCCAAACTCAGAGATGATACCTAATGTAAAAATTGAACTTATTTGATTCGGTTCTAACCAATACATTGCAGCAGCTGTAACTGCCGAAAATAAAATACTTATAATAAATAACTTTACTTTTCCAAAGAACTTAGTAAGTGCTGGTGCAAATACTGTAGAAATCATTGAAATCACTAATAACGACAATAAATATAATCCTGCTAAACCATTTTTCCCTCCCCATTTTGTTAAACTACTAAAAACATTCTGATCATTATTTACATAATGCGAAAAGTAAAACATCGTTGAACTTTGCTTAATAATATTGTAGGTTACAAATACAAAACCTATAAACAATAAAATTAACCAAGGCTTATTCTTTATTAAATCATTGTAGTCTTCCTGTAAATCATTTGTTGTTTCAACTGGTTTTATTCTTTCTCTGGTAGTATAGAATGTTACTAATGAAAATGATGCCAATATAAATGCCAATACATACATTGTATATTGATACCCTATATTTTCATTTCCGTTACCTAAAAAATCAACTAAAGAGATTACTCCTATGGTTGCTATTACTCCTCCTAAATAAGCTCCAAAAAAACGATATGAAGAAAGTATTGTTCTTTCCTTCACATTGGAAGTCATTACTCCCATTAATGCAGAATAAGGTACATTATTCGCTGTATATGCTAATGTGTAGAATATAGACGTTCCGTATGCCCAAATTAACTTACCTGTTAAACTTAAATTAGGTGTTGTAAATTGTAATACTAAAGCAACTCCAAAAGGTAATGCAGTCCATAATAACCAAGGTCTAAACTTTCCCCATCTAGTCTTAGTTCTATCAGCAATATTTCCCATTATTAAATCGGTAATACCATCTCCTAAACGTATTACTAATAATAATACTGCTACTGCTGCCGCTTCTAAACCAAATACATCTGTATAAAAAATAGGTAAAAAGGGTCCTATTGTTCTCCAAGCTATATTTGCAGCGGTATCACCCAATGCATATCCTATTTTTTCCTTTATGGTTAGTTTGCTTTTTTCTGACATACTTTATTATTTGTATTTGGTTGTTTGTCGATGAACTAGATTTGTATCTATGATTACTGTTTTTAATTGAGATTCATCTTTTTTCTCAATTCTATTAATTAATAATTCTAATGCTCTTTTTCCTATTTCTTCTGTATGCTGACTAATAGTAGTTAGCTTAGGATTTGTAAAAACAATAATGTTTTTACCTGAGAAACCTATGATAGAAATATCTTCTGGTATCTTTTTATTTTCTTTTTTAGCTATATTTAATGCAACTACTCCTAGTGTATTATCAATGGCTATAATTGCATCTATGTTTTTATTTTGGCTTATTATTTTCTCTACGTTATTATCTACTTCTGCATCGTTTGAAATTTCAAAAACAATTGGTTTTTGATCATATAGTTTTGATTCTAAAATAGCTTGATTATATCCTTCTACTCTTAATTTCCCTACATTTAAACCCGTTAAAGAATCTAACAAGACAATTTTTTTTCTTCCTTCAGAAATCAAATAATTTGTAGCATCAAAAACTGCCTTATAATCATCAATAATTACCTTATCACAATCAATAGATTTTACAAATCGATCATACATCACCATTGGTATATTACTATCTATCACTTCTTTTAAATGTGCTATTTCATTGGTTGTTTGTGTTTCTTCTGAAACAGAAATTAGAAATCCGTCTACACTACCATCTGTTAAAAGTTCTATACTCTTTTTTTCTTTTTTAATAGATTCATTTGAAATGCATGTTATAATACTATAATCATGTTTAGACGCTTCTTCTTCAATACTATGCAACGATCTTGCAAAAAAAGGATTTAAGATATTTGGTATAATTACCCCTATTGTTTTTGTTTTACTTTTCTTAAGACTTAAAGCTGCTTTATTAGGCTTATAGTTATATTTTTTCGCTAAATCTTTTACTTTCGCGATTGTTTCTTCGCTAATTTCGTAACTGTTATTCAATGCTTTAGACACTGTTGATACTGAAACGTTCAATTCTTTTGCTAAGTCTTTAAGTGTAACCATAATGCTTATACTAGTAATGATAAAATATTTATTATTATAAAACTTGTTAAAGCTAATATAGTTGTCATTACTGTCCAACTTTTAAACGTTTCTTTTTCAGTAAGTCCCAAATATTTTCCCACCAACCAAAAACCACTATCGTTTACATGTGACATTATAGAAGAACCAGATGCTATTGCTATTACTAATAATGCTTTGTCTATTTGTGATAAGTCTGCATGTAAAATTAAAGGAGCAGTTACACCTGCAGCTGTTATCATTGCTACTGTTGCCGAACCTTGTAACACTCTTACTAATACTGCTATAAAGAATCCAAAAAACAATACTCCAATACCAGCACTTGCAAAATAATTGGCTAACATCTCTCCTGTCCCTGTATTAATTAACATTTGTTTAAAAACACCACCTGCTCCTGTTAGTAAAATTATAAGCCCTGCTGGTCCCATAGAATTTGTAGCTATTTTTAATAATTCTTCTTTAGACAATCCTCTTCTGATACCTAATAAATACCAAGCTATTAAATTTGCTATAATTAGCGCTACAAACGGATTTCCAATCATTCCTATCCATTCCTTTATATTTTTAGACACCAATTCATCACTTACTAAAGGGCTATTTAAAAATGTATTACAGATTATTAATACGATTGGAATTCCTATGATTAACATAATTAATCGTACTGCTGGATATTTTACATTCTCTTCTCTACTAATCGTTAACTCAGGAGCTTCGATATGTATTTTTTTTGAAATATAATTAGCAAATAATGGTCCACATACAATAGCTGTAGGAACCCCTACAATAAAACCAAACAATATAACCCACCCTAAGTCTGCTTTTAAAATATCTGCAACTGCAACAGGCCCTGGTGTTGGTGGTATAAATGAATGTGTAATAGCCAAACCTGCTAATAACGGAATTGCGTAAAGCAATAACGATTTTTTAGTTCTTCTTTGTAAAGAATATACCATTGGTATTAAAATGATAAATGCCACATCGAAAAAAACTGGAATAGCAACAAAAAAACCTGTTAACATTAATGCCCATGAAGCTTTTTCATCTCCAAATTTTGAAAGTAAATAATTCGCCAACGCTTCTGCTCCACCAGATTGTTCTAAAATGGCTCCAAAAATGGCTCCAAGTCCAACTACTAAGGCCACAAACCCCAAAGTACCTCCCATACCTTGTTGCATGGTCGTTATGATTTCTTTTGGTGGCATACCTGCAATAATACCTACAGTAATACTTGCTATTAATAACGAAATAAAAGCTTGTATTTTAAATCGTAGAATTAATATTAATAAGATAGCAACCCCAGAAAAAACTGCCAATAATAAATTATAATCTAGCATAGTTAACTCCAATTATGATGAAAAGATTCTTTAATATTTGCATCGACTCTCTGAAACCTATGCGCTCCAAAAAAATCTCTTTGTGCTTGTATTAAATTCGCTGACGATTTTTCTGTGGTCATTGCTATCCAATAATTATATGCCTCGTAAAAACAAGGAACTTGTATTCTATGCTTTAACGCATAAGCTATAACCTCTGTTATTACTTTTTCATTTTTATAAAGTTCTAAAACAATACTTTCTTCATCTAATATTGTTTCTACTTCTTTTAATAAACGACTGTAATTTTTAATTTTTTCTGATTTTATAATGCATCCATTAGACCAAATTCTACATATTTCAGAAAGATTTAAATCCCAATTATATTCGTTTGAAGCAGTTTTTATTAATTGTAACCCTTGATGTAAATTAATTGTACGTGCAAAATTATATGCCTGTTCTAATACATTAACAGCTATTAATTCATATTCATTTTCCTCTTTTCTATAAGATGCTAATTTTACTCTATCTTCTTTAAATGAGGATGTATATCGTGCATTTACTGCTGCTGTTTTTAAAGTGGTTGGTATTCCTAATTGAAGTGCTGCAATACTAGACCAAGATCCTGTTCCTTTATTTCCTGCTTTATCTAAAATGCAATCTAATAAATAAGTATCATTCTCTTTTTCCTTCAAAATTTTAGCTGTGATCTCCAATAAATAGCTTGCTTGACTTCCTTGATTCCATTTTGAAAACACTTCAGAGATTCCATTATAATCTTTTGATTTAGAAAGTACATCATATAGCTCTGCTAATAATTGCATATCTCCATATTCAATACCGTTATGAACCATTTTCACAAAATGACCTGCCCCTGATGGCCCTATATACCTACAACACGAGTTTCCTTTATCATCTTTTGCTGCTATTTTCTCTAAGAAACCTGCTATCTTTTTATAACTTTTTTTATTTCCTCCTGGCATTAATGATGGGCCTTTCAACGCGCCTTCTTCTCCTCCAGAAACTCCTAAACCTATAAAATTTATTTTTTTCTCTTTTAAAAGAGTTTCTCTTCTTTCTGTATTTTTATAATGTGAATTTCCTCCATCAATTAAGATATCTCCTTTTTCTAAATATGGTAATATATTTTCAATTATAGTATCTGTAACCTTACCTGCTTTTACCATCATTAATATTTTACGAGGTCTTTGTATTGATTCTACAAAGTTTTGCAAATCAGTAAATCCCACTAATTTTTCAGAGCCCGCATGCGTTACAAATTGACTCACAATTCCTTGTTCATCTATTGTTTCTCTATTGTATACTGATATTGAAAAATCATTACTTAACAAGTTTAACGCTAAACTTTTCCCCATTACCCCCAAACCTAAAATACCAAAAGAAGAGGCATTCAAAGTATTCATTATTTTTTTTACTATTTTTTTTGTCTTCTTATCAATGTTTATAGCAGTTGCATAACTTGGAATTTCTAAACTATCAAATTGAGATTGCAACAAATCACTCCTCATAAAATGATTTTCTCGTTGTTCTATTCTATGTTCTATTAATTCAAAGCTTCATTTTAAATAAAACCATTGTATGTTTTGTATACCTTTCTGCAGAACTTCCCTGTAACTTTCTTTTAAAGCTGAACATGCTAAGATTACTCCTTTATTTTTTTCAGCTTCTATTAATTTTTCATTTAAAATTTTAAGCCAAGGTTTCCTATCTTCATCATTCAACGGAACACCTTCACTCATTTTATTCACATTTTTTTGAGGATGAAAATCATCTGCATCTATAAATGGAAGGTTTATTTTTTTTGACAGTAATTTTGAAATAGTAGACTTTCCGCTTCCACTAACCCCCATTATCACAATAACTTTATTCATATACAAAGCTGCTTTTTAAACCATTTGCTGCATTCTTACCTACCCAAATATTAAAATCTCCTTTTTCTAAACCATAGGTTAAATCACTATTGTAATATTTTAAATCATCTACAGATAACATGAATTTAATTGTTTTTTGTTCTCCTGATTTTAACAAAACTCTTTCAAACCCTTTTAACTCTTTTACAGGCCTTGTAATACTTCCTACTACATCTTGTACATATAACTGTACTAATTCTTCACCATTTCTATCTCCTGTATTTTTAACTGTAGCTGTTATCTCTAACTTATTAGAATTGGTTAATTTATTTGTAGATAATTTTAAATTGCTATACTCAAACGTAGTATACCCTAAACCATAACCAAAAGGAAAGTGAGGTGTAAAACCAACATCTAAATAATGTGAAGTATTACCTAAAGAACTCTGCCATGCACCAATAGGAATACTATCTATATGCACAAACTCTTCTTTACTTGCTGGTCTACCTGTATTTTTATGATTGTAAAATAATGGTAATTGTCCTGCTGTTTTTGGCCAAGTAACAGGTAATCTTCCTGTAGGTTCTTGAATCCCAAAAAGCATATCATAAATAGCTTCACCTCCCATAGTACCCGGATGCCAAGTCATTAACACAGCATCAACATCTTCAATAATATTTGTTAATGTAATTGGCCTACCTGCCATAATAACTAATACAATTGACTTTCCTGTTTTTGCTAATTCTTTAATTAATTTTTCTTGTGCTCCTGGTAAATTTATATTTGCTCTACTATGTGCTTCT
>CALISK010000186.1 GCA_938041625.1 uncultured Tenacibaculum sp.
TCTTTCACAGATATTGGCCAGGCATCATTTCCAAAAACTAAGATATCGAGCGTGTCTTTCGGGTATCTAGTTTTTATTAATTCTGTTAATGCCATTGCTACCTTTTTAGCTGGTGTTATTCGATCTTCACCATACAAAATCATACTATGGCTAATATCTATCATTAACACCGTACTCATTTGTGCCTTAAAATTAGTTTCTTCAACTACCAAATCGTTTTCAGTTAATGAAAAATTACCAATTCCATTATTGATTTGTGCATTTTTAATGCTTTCTGTCATAGAAATACGATCTAACGAATCTCCGAAATGATAGTTTCTAAATTCACCTGTATGTTCGTCTCCTTGGCCAATAGATTTTGTTTTATGATTACCTAAGCTACTTTTTCTAAGCTTTCCAAAAATTTGATCTAATGCATTCTGACGAATTGCTTGTTCTGTTTTTGCTGTAATCTTCAGCCCACCTTTTCCATCTGGATTGTCAATTTCTTCTTTTAAATACCCTTTCTTCTTTAAATCTTCTAGAAAATCATCTAATGTATATTCTGGTGTTGTTAATTTATATTCTACATCTAATTGTTTTAACCAATCAAAAGCTTCATCAAAATCACCTGATGTATACGTTATTAATTCTTTAAAAATATCGAATAGTTTCTCGAAAGGAGAAATTTCTTTAGCTTCGTAGTTTTCAAATCGAAGTCCTTTTTTAAATTCATTAATCATCCTATAAAAATACAGCTATTTGTATTTTTATACCACATAAAACTATAAATTCAGCCTATCATAGAATTATTATAAATAATAGATGAAATTTGACCCTAAAGAAATACAATTACAATATCAAGGTTTTTCTGAATCACATTTCTTATGGAAAGGTGTATTAGAGCAATCAATTGAGAATATTGATGTACAAACACGTAATTTAAAACTTACAAAATCATTAATTAATCATAAATTACGATTAAGTAAGTTAGTAGAGCAATTTGTTTTTAATGAGTTTTCTACAAACACTATTGAAATACTATTAGAAAATATTCAAATACAAAATGATAAAATTACTATAGGAGAGTTAGATTGTATTTTAAAACAAAATAATATCCCTATTCATCTAGAAATTATTTATAAGTTTTATTTGTACGATAGTACAGTTGGTTCTTCTGAAATTGAACATTGGATTGGCCCTAATAGAAAAGACAGTTTCGAAAAAAAATACAGAAAACTCGTAGATAAACAATTACCCCTCTTATTTCATAACAAGACTAAAAAGTTATTAAAAGAACATGATTTAAATATAAATGACATTCTACAAAGAGTTTATTTTAAAGCACAATTATTTCCTCATTTAAACGATGTACAAAAAAAGTTTTCGGTAATTAACAACGATTGCATTGAAGGTTTTTATATTTATAAAAATGAGCTTGTATCTTTTAAAAATTGTAAATTCTTTATTCCTACCAAGCATAATTGGTTAGCTAAACCGCACACCAATATCAACTGGTTAAAATATGAAGGTTTTAATGAGCGCTTAAGCTCTTATTTAAATGAAGAGAATACTCCTTTATGCTGGTTAAAAAAACCAAATGGAACGCTTGTTAAGTTTTTTGTAGTTTGGTGGTAATCTAATTTAAAAGAAAAAGTCGGAAGATTTCTCCTCCGACTCTATAATTTCTTTTTTGTAATTATTATATTTCTACAAAAAACACTTCTTAATTGAATGAATAAGTAATACCAAAATTAATTCCAAAAGAAGAATATGGAGCTTCTGGAGATGGTAACCCATTTTCTCCCCATTGAAGTTCATCTTGTAATAATGGTACTAATTGAGATAAAGGAGTAGCTCCTAAAATTTGACTTAAGTTATCTCTTGGAAGATCGTTAGCACCAATAGTTGCATTATAATCTCCTAATTTAGAAATATCTCTAGTTACATTAATAGACATGTATTCTACCTCACCAAATACAGACCAATGACTAGCTATTGGTAATTTATATCCTATAGCACCAATAAAACCTAAAGGAAACTCACCATGAAAATCTGTTGTAAAATCTGCTTTTACATCTGCTGGTAAACCTGTTACTTGAGTTGGTAAAGTTAAATCTGTAACAGCTTCTGTTTTTCCTGCTATTTTAGTTAATAAACCAGCACGAACATATACATTTTCTGTTACATTATAAATTCCAGATAAAGAAGCTCCGAAAGCTCTACCTCTAGTTTTTACATCTAAAATACCCGCTACTTTCTGAAACTCTTGATCTGTACCATAGATATATCCAACACCTACTTCAACTCCCCACTTTTCGTTAAAAAAATAACCTGCTCTTAATTGAGTTTGAACTCCTTCTCCGTAACTACCTTCAAAATTCCCCATATCTACAATTCCTGTAGCTGCTAATACCGAATTAGAACCGAAATCTTTTTCTCCTACTCCGAATGCATATCCTCCACTAAAAGAAACATAGTATTGCGCACTTGATGCAATCGAAATAAAAATAATAGATAATGTTAAAATCGTTTTCTTCATAATATTTAAAATACTTATTTATAAAAATTGAAGCGCAAAATTCATAAAAAATATCAGTATTTTTGCCTTTTGTAAAGGCTAATTTTTATATTTTTTGAACACAAATATTTTAACAACTGAAGTACAATACTTTATAAACAATAATTTAAATAAAGATATTGTACAACTAATTCTTAAAGGCAGTCCTTTTAAAGAAATACCTATTCAAGAACTCGCCAATCAAATAATTTGTAAGCAAAGGAGTCTCAAAAAACTACCTACATGGTTTTCTTGTAAAAACATTTATTTCCCTAATAAAGTTTCTATAGAACAAAGCTCTTCTGAAATTGCAGCTCAACATAAAGCAAACTTAATTAAAGGAGATACTATTGTAGACCTTACAGGTGGTTTTGGAGTTGATTCATACTTCTTTTCAAATTCTTTTAAAAATGTAATTCATTGTGATATTAATGTTGACTTATCAGAAATTGTAAAATATAATTTTAATCAGTTAAATGTTTCAAATATTAAAACTGTAGGAAAAAACGGTTTAGAGTATTTGAAAGAAACTCCTTTAAAGGTTGATTATTTATATATAGACCCCTCTAGAAGAGATGCTAATAAAAATAAAGTTCACTTTTTAAATGATTGTTTACCAAATGTGCCTCAAAATATTGATTTCCTTTTCTCTAAAACTGATAAAATACTTATAAAAACATCTCCTTTATTAGATATTACTTCGGCAATTAATGAATTAAATTTCACTAAAGAAGTTCATATTATAGCTATAGATAATGAAGTAAAAGAGCTTCTATTCTTATTAGAGAAGAATTATGATCAAAAAACTACTGTAAAAACAATAAATATAAAAAAAGAGAATACTCAAGAGTTTAATTTTCATTTACCACAAAGTAATACTTCCAATAAATATTCTTTTCCTAAAAAATATTTATATGAACCTAATGTTGCTATTTTAAAATCAGGTGGATTTCATGAAATTCCTGAAAAATTTAATGTTGAAAAATTACATGAACATACACACCTTTATACTTCTAATGAACTCATTTCATTTCCTGGAAGAAGATTTGAAATAGTTGAAACAATACCATACCACAAAAAGACTATTTCTAAAAAAGTATCTAGTAAAAAACTAAATATTACTACTAGAAATTTCCCAAAAGCAGTTGCTCAGCTTAAAAAAGAATTTAAAATAAATGATGGTGGTAATAAATATGGTTTCTTTACAACATTACCCGACAACTCTAAAGTTTTAATAATCAACAACAAAATCAAATAGTTTTATTATATTTGAATTCATCAAATCAATTTATTGTAGTTATAAAGTGTTTTTTAAGAGGAAACATGTAGGTTATTTGGATTTATTTAATTCAATAGTTTCATCTTTAATTTTATAAATGCTTCTTATTTTATTTAAACAAATTAAAAAGATTTGTATTTTTGCTTTAACAATTTAATCTCATAATTAATGCCTTTCTTAAACGATCAAGAATTAGAAAATTTACAACAGGAAATAAAAGATTTAAATTCTAAAAATGAAGAATTAGAAAATGAATTAAGTGAACGTATTGAAGAAGTTGGCGATGTAAAAAGTACTGCTAGAAACAGAAATATTTTATTAAGTTTCTTATCTGGTATTGCTATTGCTTTTGCTGTTTATTTTTATCAAAATGGCACTACTTCAAACATTGGGCAAATTAAAAAAGAAGAAGCTACTAGAGTTTTAGATAGTATTAGTAATGCTTCTGAAGATTCTTATGATGATGAAAATGAAGACTCTTATAATGATGACGATAGCTTAACAGAAGGTTCTGTTTCTACAACTGAAGCAATTTCTTCCATTAAAAAAGGTGTTAAAGGAGAAACTGTGTATTCTGTACAAATAGGTGCTTTTACTGAAAAAAGATATCCACTTTTATCTGAATCTTTAGCTGGTATTTTATCTAATGAAGAATACTTACGTTATTCTATAGGTTTATTTAAAACACTAAAAGAAGGTCAAGATTTTAGAAAACAATTGTTAAAAATGGGCTTTGAAGATGCTTTCGTAGCTTCATATATTAACGGAAAAAGACAACAAATTCACAAACCATATTAATATTCTTCATGGTAAAATATTTTACTAAAAGAACGCTTTTGTTTGCATTAACATTTAGCGTTCATTTTTTTTATGCACAAGAAAAAAATTCAAATAAAAAAGTTCAAAAAGGATTTGCTCAATTAGATTTCCTATCTATTAAAATGCCTTTTGAGGAACCTAATATGGATTTTACAGGAATTCATTACAACTTAAAATTAAACGACTGGGCATATACTGGTTTAGGTTTTTACGGAGCTGTTGGTGGTATTCGAGGAGGTTTTTTTACCTTAGGTATTAATGCTGGTATTAAATATAACTTAACTGAAAAGTTATTTATTGATAGTGGTATCCATTTTGGTGGTGGTGGCGGTGCTTCTGCTCCTGATGGTGGTGGTGCTTTTATATTACCTCACTTTAATGTAGGATATGATTTTAATCATTTTGCAATTACTTCAGGTTGGAGTTATGTAAACTTCTTTGATGGAGGTACTATTAAAAATCATCAATTTTATGCTGCTGTTCAAATCCCTCTATCTTTTAATTATTCAGATTTTAATAGTAGAGAAGAACAGTTTTCTATAGATGATTTAAAACTTACTGATTGGAAAGAACCTTCTAATAGACTTTCTTTAATGGTACATTTAAATAATTTATCTGTTAAAGGGGATTCTCAATTTTCTACAGATGTTTCTATTAAAGGAAGAACAATGCGTTTGGCTGGTTTTGAATTAAATTCATTTATAAATAAAGATTGGTTCTTTTTTGTAAAAGCAGATGGTGCCTATAGTGGAATTCCTGCTGGTTACATGGACATATTTTTAGGTGGAGGATATCATTTATCGATGAATAAAAATAGAACAAACATTCAAGCTAAATTTGGAGTTGGTGCCGGAGGTGGCGGCGGTGTTGATACTAAAGGCGGTTTTTTAATTTATCCTGATATTTCTATAGAACAAAAAATATTTGATAACATTTACCTTTCTATTAATAAGGGATATTTAATGAGTCCTGATTCCCATTTTCTATCTTCAACCTTAGGTTTTGGTTTAAAGTATTATGTAGAAAATGGCGGAACATTTTCTACTGAGAATCAATTTTCGAAAGCTACCTTTAAAGGTGTTCAAACCATTGTTAAACAAGATTGGTATTTTGATGCTCAAAGAAATGGTAATTTCGAACAAGATATGCATCAAATTTCATTACAAATAAACTTTTTCCTTAATAAATATATATATGGTGCTGGTCAAACTTCATTTGCCAATTTTGGTGATGCTGGCGCATATGCAGAAGGAATTGTCGGTCTTGGTGTACAATCAAATTCTTTCTTTAATAATAAAATAACTGCTTTTGCACAAGTATTAGGTGGTGCTGCTGGTGGTGGTGGTATTAGTACTGGTGAAGGACTTATAGTTAAGCCCAGTATCGGGATTAATTATACCGTTTCTAAAAACTTAAGTTTAAGAGGTGGGTTAGGTTATGTAAAAGCACGTGGCGGACAGTTAAGTACTAAATTTGCTAACTTTGGTATTAGTTATGATATTTCATATTTAATTGCTAAATAACCTGATTTCGATGCAACAAAAAGGAGTCAATTCGAAATTCGAATTGACTCCTTTTTGTTTTAAATACACAACGGATTAAATTAATACAAAATATCAAACTCACAATTAGTAGCTATGCTATAATATTCCTACTTTTTTAATTTACTTACCCGCTTTTAAAACCATATCTATTGTTATAGCACCAGATAGAATTGCCATTTTATCTGTAGTATCCGTAAATTCTCTATTTAAATCTACATTATATTTATCTGCCTTAGTAAAAACTTCTTTTAATGCTCCATTCCATTTTTTACTTATTGTTCCTATCTGTTTCTCCTTAGAATCGCTTATTTTAAATTCCCAAGCTTTCCAATCTCCTGTTATAATAGAAACCAGTTGTTCCGATTTGTTGTAAATTTTGAAGGTAGGTTTAAATAATTTAAATTTTTGCTTTATAGATCCTATACTTTGTCCTTTTGAATCATTAATTATAATGGTAGACATAAAAAAAGTCCAACCTCTAGAAATTGACGACTGTAACCTTCCATTTATATCCCTGATGTCCAAATGAAAAGGTAACATATTTTTATTTAATAATAACCTAAGAAATTTTTGTGCTGTAGTTATTTTTTGGTTTACAGAACCTATTTCCTTTCCTTTATCATTAAATATTTTATACGTATTTTCAAATTTAAAAAAATTCACTTTTTCATCAATAAAATAACAGTTTGAGTCAAAAAAATTTGATTCCATATTTTTAATAGCTTTAATTTTTATATATTTTATTTGGCTTTCTTGTTTTACTTTGTTCTTTTATTGGTTTCTAAATACCAATCTTATTTATATTTCACGTTTCATAATCTAGTTGTTTTTTAATTATCAACCAAAATCTTATCATCCGAAAATTTAAAACAGAAAAAACTTATTTTTAATGCTTTCTTAAATTTTTAAATGAGAAGTACTATTTCTGCCTTTTTCTCTTGGATATAATTCAAATAAAGGTTCTGTTTGAACAACTTCTTTAGTATCTATATTTAAAGCGGATAATTTTCCTTTAAAAGCCGCACCTGTATCTACATTCCAAACATTACATCCTTGCATTGGAACATTCACATTATAATGAGTTGTTGGTGTATGCCCTATATAAATTTCTTTAAACAACAACAATCTCTTAGGGTACAATACTGAATCTTTATCAGTAAATTTATTAGTTGCTAACGCTACTTCCCACAAGGTTCTGTCCCAATTATAATTTGATTCATGTACTTCTTTTGCAGGACCATGCATTGAAGTAAACCCTGCATGAATAAATAACCTATTTTCAGTATCTATATGAAACAATCTCATTTGTTCTAAAAACTGCAAGTGTTTTTTCTTTTCTTTATGTGCATATCTCTTATAGCTTTCAATAGTCATTTTTCCTCCATGAAATAACCAAATATCATTTGTTTCCCCAGACTTCAACCAATTTTCGCAATACACATCATGATTTCCTTTTATAAAAATACAATCATACCTAGTCTCTAAATCAATTAAATAATCTAATACCTGAGCAGATTCACTCCAACCATCTACATAATCTCCTAAAAAAATAAGTTTATCATCGTAAGATAATTCTAATCTTTCTATAAGTTGTTCTAATGCTTTTAATCCACCATGAATGTCACCTATTGTAAATGTTCTTTGTTTCATATTAAACTTATTTCTTTTTCTAACATGTTTAAAAAATCTAAAATAGTACCTCTGTAAGAATAAAACCTTTTTTTATCTTTAAAATTATCAGTAAAACTATTGTCTTCTAGATTTACATCAACTACATAACCTCCATACTGTAATGTTTGTTTTACCAATCTATTGGGTAAATTAGTTGCTCCAGAGCTTCCTAAAATGATTAATAATCCTGAATTTTTAGCTATTTTTAATGTAGTATATAATTTAAATATTCGCTCGTTATAAAATTCATCAAACCACAAAATATTAGGTCTTGTATCTTCTCCACATTTAGGACATACTAAGAGTTTCTTTTCATTATGCGTTAAATCTTCATCTATTGCTTTTAACGGAATACTTTTAGGTATTTCATAAATATCTTTTGAACATTCTACCGAACAACGCATTTCTCTTAAATTACCATGGATTTCGTATACCTTATCTAAACCTGATCTTTGATGTAGATTATCTATATTTTGAGTAATTAAATGAAACCTTTCTGATATCCTTTTTTCTAATTCAACCAATTTATAGTGTGCTTCATTTGGATTTGCATCTGCAAACATCTTTTTTCTAAAGAACGTGTATTGCCAAACTTCATCAGCATTTTTAGAAAAATGTTCGAATGTACCAAATGATTCTGGTTTATAATGTTTTGTTCCTTTTATCCAAATACCATCTGTTCCTCTATACGTAGGTATTCCACTCGCTGATGAAATTCCTGCTCCTGTTAAAAAAGTTATATTATTCCTTTTTTGTATGCTTATTGCTTTTTGTATTGCTTCTTTTAATTCTTTCATTTCATTTTTACTAATTTCAAGCTAACTGTTTTTCATTTAAAAACCACCTTTATCATTCTTAAATGGACTTTCAAAGATTTTCCAATCTGTCATTTTTTGTGATTTACCATCGGTATTCATTGGTAAAAATCTAACCTTATACTTTGAATTCCGATTAAAAGTGAAAGCTCCTGAGCACATTCCGTGTCCAACATAAAGTTCTTCTTTTCTACCTTTTAAATAATAAACTGTTTTCACTTTTCTATCTATATCTACAACTTCTGTTCGATACCATATTTCCGATTTTGATTTATCTTTAATACTAAAAATTGCATCTGCAGATGGTCCACAACCAAAATGTACAATATTGGTCTTTTTAAACTGAATATTTAAGTTAGAATCTATACTAGGCTTTAACTTTTTATTTGTCGTTCTCCAATATACTTTTTCAAATTTCTTTTTTTCTTTATTATATTGCTTCATCTCTCTACTCTCTTCTTCAGTTTCATCAGAGTATTTTAGATAATATATTGTATTCTTCTTTAACTCTCTCGTTAAACTAAAAATAGCTTGACTTAATTGCATGTGTCCTTTTAAAATTTCTTCCAATTTTAATTTAACCTCATCTCCTTTTTCGCTTTGCAAGTAAATTATTCTATTTTTAAAACTATTAATTGTTTTTTGACTAAAATAATAACCTTGTATTATAAACATGGAATTTAAACTAATCTCTTTTTGTTGAGGAAAGAATTGCATGCCGCTTGAAGAACAATCAGCAAAAATTGTTTTAGTACCTATAATTAAGAGTAAAATAAACATGATTTTTTTCATAATATTAATTTTTACCTTTTCTTCAAATATCATTCCATTAACTTTATTTTCTTAATAATCCCAAATTAATCCTTTTTCATTTAATCTATATTGAAATTTTTGAGTGTCTCCAAACTCTTTATAATCTTTATAATTCCCAAAAATAACTTCATCAAATGCTAAAAACATTTGATTAGAAGCTATATGAAAAGGCATACGTCCGCAACCTGTACAAAGACCTGGTATAGCAACTGTATGTATTTCTTCATGTTTTTTAGCAGCAATTAAAATAGCTTTCATTGCTAAATAAGCATTTACAGAAGTTGCTATATTAAAACTCATAGGAACGCGCATTGTTGGTGCTGAAATTAAATATGGGATCTCATTATTTTTTGTAGGTATAATCATTGATTTACCTACAAGTAACTCTCGTTCTTCTAATTTGAAAATTCTACGCTGTAATTCATCTTGCATATG
>CALISK010000187.1 GCA_938041625.1 uncultured Tenacibaculum sp.
TAGGGAAACGTATTTCTTTAGATGTAGATTATTTTAAATTTAAATCAGATAGCAAGCATAATTTTATTACTGAGTCTTTTGATGAAAATAATGTTTTTGCAGGATTAAACTCAGCAGGGTTAAACATTACAAATCAAGAAATTAATAATTTCAGTTCAAAAATTGATGTAGAATATCCAATTAAAAAAGTAAACCTTTCTTTTGGAGTTAAAGCTAGTTTTACAGAAACAAAGAGTAGTGGAATGTTTTTTAATAATATTACAGGTGAGCCTATACTAGATAAAAATATTTCTAATGAATTTATGTATAATGAAGATAATTTAGCAGCCTATATTTCTGGAAACACAAATTTAAATGAAAAACTACAAGTAAAATTTGGTTTAAGAGTTGAAAGCACAAAAACTAAAGGAGAAAACACCACAATAAATCAAATAAATAAAAACGAGTATACAAAATTGTTTCCTACTCTATACTTTGCATATGAAAAAAATGAATCTAATAGTTTTGGTTTTTCTTATGGTAAAAGAATAAATAGGCCCGGTTTTGGAAATTTAAATCCATTTAGAATATATATTAATGATAATAGTTATAGTGAAGGAAACCCTTTTTTACAACCTTCATTTACTGATAATTTTGAGTTTTCACATTCTTATAAAAAAAATATAAACACCAGTATTTTTTTAAATATAACCAATGATGGTAGCGGAACTTTATTTACTCCAAATGAAACAAATCAAATACAAATTGTAACTAGAGAAAATTACTACAATCAGTATAGCTTTGGTATTTCAGAAAGTTTTTCTTACAATAAAATTTCTTGGTGGAATAATCAAAATAGTGTTAGCATTATTGGTTATAAAACAACTTTTACAAAAAATTTTGGATCAGCTCCAAAAAACGGAACATTATTTACTATATCTTCAAATAATACATTTACAGTATCAGAGAACACCAAACTTCAAATAAATTCATGGTATCGTTCTAAACACAGTAATGGTCTGTTTAGTGTAGGAGAAATGTATGACCTTTCTTTCGGATTACAACATCATTTCAAGAAGAGTAATATAAAAGTATCATTGTTAGCAAACGATGTGTTAAATACGGCTAGTTTAAATAACTACAAATCGGTTGTAAATGGAATAGAGCAAGTATATAGACAAAACAGAAGTTCAAGAAACTTTGAAATAGGAATTTCTTATACTTTTGGAAATAATAAAATAAAAGAAAACAAAAGAGGTTTTGGTAATGATGATGAACAAAATAGAAGTAATTAGCATAAAAAAGAGTCAAGGATTTTAACCTCCTTGACTCTTCTCTTAAAACTTCATTTAAAAAGTATATTCCAGTCCAAAAACAACTCCAGAAACTGTTTCACTTCCTAATTTATAATTATGATAACCAGTATATAAGGCTGTTTTTTTTATATGATATTTAATTTGAGACTTAAAAACATCTACTTCACCGTCATTAATAAAACTTTGTTTCCAAGAAAAATGTAAACTTATAGGTTTAAACGGATAAATATCTGCGCCTATATTATATAAACCGCCCCAAGTATCTACTTCATTTCCAACATAAGTTACCCCTGCACCCCACCATAATGAAAAATATTTTTCTCTAAAACGGTAATAATTTGCATTAATAGAGGTAACATTTAATGATTCTGAACTTAATAATGTTTGCTCTGAAAAATTAACATGAGATACTTCAATACCCAATATTGGAATTGGCTTAAAAACACTATTAATTTCTAACCCTTTAACTCTATTTATTAAATAATTAGCTCCAAATCTTAAGCTACTTCTTTTATTATTACCATCTTCAAAGTTTCTAGTATACTCTCCTCCGTCGTTATAATAAGGATATTGATTCATTTCTGTATATCTTGCTTCTCCAAAACCAACGCCTAGTGTAACATGATACGCTAATTCTAAAAATAAATCATCAAAAAAACCTCCACCATCATTATCTGAACTAGAAGAAGAACTTGAATTGCTGCTAGATGAGTTACTTGAAGAGCTATTGCTTAAACTGTTTTTAGCACTTTTCAATTTTCCTTGAGAAAATAATATACATGGAATAAATAGTAATAAAAGTAATTTATGTTTCATAGTAGTTCGTTTCACTCTTTTTATCAATTTTCATACCATGATTTAGCAACTTAAGTTCACTTATTAATATTAAACTTTAATTAACATTTTTGTTTTTTTGTAAATTAGAGCCATATTTTAAAACAAAATGAAAATTTACCATATTGCAAAAGAGAATTCAATTCTTAATAAATTTCTTAGTGAAATAAGAGACACAACCATTCAGAAAGATGCCATGCGTTTTCGTAGAAATATTGAAAGAATTGGTGAAATACTAGGGTATGAATTAAGTAAAAAATTAAATTATTCTTCTAAAGAAATTACTACTCCTTTAGGTGAAAAAACAATTAACTCTATTAACAATGAAGTTGTTTTGTGTTCTATATTAAGAGCAGGTCTTCCTTTACATAATGGATTACTAAATTACTTTGATGACTCTGAAAATGCTTTTATTTCTGCATACAGACATCATCCTAATAATAATGATGAATTTGAAATTGTAGTAGAATATTTTGCTTCTCCTCCAATTGATAATAAAACAGTATTATTAATTGACCCTATGTTAGCTACCGGAAGGTCTTTGGTTTCTGTGTATGAGGCATTAAAAAAATACGGTAGTCCAAAAGAAATTCACATTGTTTCTACAATAGGTTCTAAAGATGGAATTGATTATATAAGCCATCATTTTCCTGAAAACAGCTCCCTTTGGATTGCTGATATTGATCCTGATTTAAATAAAAAAGGATATATTATTCCTGGTTTAGGAGATGCTGGTGATTTAGCTTTTGGTGAGAAAATGTAACCATCCAATTTTAAATTACGAATTACATATTATGATTTTTTATGTATTCAGTCATTTAAAAACTAAAGGCACTAAATAATTATTTATAAACCATCAGATAAATAAAGGCACAAAAGAAATTAAGAAAATTAACAACAAAATAATATCTGCAAACCATTTCTTTCGAAACAATTCAAAACCGTTAGCAATTATAATAGCTGCAGGAAAAAGAACATATAATATTTCTGTTCCGTTTCTATTTTTTATAAGTACTAATAAAGTACATGCTAATAATATATGGAAACATAATAAAATCCAATTTTTTCTAAATGTATTTTTTACAGAAAGTGCTTTAGGTGTTTTTAATATAAATGAAATAAAAACCAACAGAAAGATAACTCCAAAAAGTAACTGGAAAGTTAAATTATTATAAAAACTAAAATCATAACTAGTATACCAATGAAATAGTACATAAAACTGATCTAACTTTTCATACCAAAGATGGTAAGTAAAAGATAATATTATAGGAGTTACCAACCCTAAGAGTGGTATTAATAATTTCCTATAATCTACATGTTGATGAAGTAATATTGCTAAATATGTTAGTATAATAAAAACAAGACTAAAGGGCTCTATTAAAAAAGAGATACCAATCCATAAACCACTATCAAAAAGCTTTTTACTTATGTTTTTTGAAGATTGCAAGCTATAAACCCTTCTAACATAAATAACCAAAATAAGATTAGAATAAAAAAAGGAATTTATGTGTATCGTCATTGGAAAACAACCAATAAATATTACAAAAAGAAGGAAGAAATAAGAGTTGTCAAAAGTTAAATCATTTCTAGAATTTACAAAGTTTACAAATCCAAAAAGTGTTAAAAACCAGAAAAACAATCCGAAATTTAAATGCCCTACTTCACCTGTAAAAAAGCCAATACCCAAATAACACATAAAAAGTGTAATTATAAATACTGTATTTACTGGCTTTGTATTGCTAAAAAAGTTGGTTAACATTTTTTCTTTTTATACTTTTGCAAACATAAAGATAATCAAGTTATGTTAGGATTAAATATTTTTAGATTAATTGGTGATTTATTTGTTATCATATTAACTCCATTCAGATGGCTTCGTTTAAGCGTTGCTAAAGGTACTGCTGGTTGGTGGACTTCTAATATGATAAACTGGATTTTCATGGTTGTTCTTCTTGTTTTACTTGGATATTGGATGTCACAATCTTTAAAGTTCAAAAGAGAAGGTACAGAAGATAAAGCTTAATTTCTAACTATTGGGAAGTAAAAATAAACTCAAACGATTCAACGAAAATGAAACGTTTGCTAACGTAATTCAACCTACAAGAGAAGAAGTAGTTACTGATTTTCGTTTTAAAGGAAAGTGGAATACTTTTTTTAAAAATGACAATCCTATTATTTTAGAACTAGGTTGTGGTAAAGGTGAATATTCTGTTGCTTTAGCAGAAAAAAATCCAGACAAAAACTTTATTGGTATTGACATTAAAGGTGCTCGTTTTTGGCGTGGTGCAAAAACTGCTATAGAGAACAATCTAAATAATGTCGCTTTTATACGTACGCAAATAGAATTAATCGATTTTATTTTTGCTAAAAATGAAGTAGATGAAATTTGGATTACTTTTCCAGATCCGCAAATAAAATACAAACGTACTAAACATAGAATGACCAATTCTGAATTTTTAAAAAAATATAACACTGTATTAAAACAAGGTGGTTGTATTAATTTAAAAACAGATAGCGAATTTATGCATGGTTATACTCTAGGTTTATTACATGGTGAAGGTCATGAAATATTACATTCTAATCATGATGTATATAAAAATCACTACTCGCCTGAAGAAGTAACTGGTACGCAAACATTTTACGAAAAACAATATCTTGAAAAAGGGAAACCAATTACATATGTAAAGTTTAAATTGAATTACTAAAGATTATTAATACACAATATTAAGTAAGTTCTTCAATAATTTAAAAAACAAGAAAGGAAACAACAACTATTTCGTCAAACTAAATAGCATTAAAAACGAAATACAGTATGTTTTTTTCACACCTTTTACTTGGCTTTATTATTTCTTATGCTGGTTATACACCACCAAGCATGTTAAATATAACTGTGAGTAAAATTCGTGTAGAAAACAATAAAAAAGCAGCATATCAATTTGTTTTGGGTGCTTCATTGGTTGTTTTTTTCCAATTCTTTTTAGCTGTTTTAATCACTTCTGTACTTCATCAATTTCCACAATTAATTTATTGGATTAAAAATATAGGTATTGTTGTTTTTTCAATCCTGTCCATAAATTTTCTTCAAAAGGGAATAACTTCTAAAAAGAAGGACTTCAAATCTAAAAAAAACTGTTTTCTATTTGGTATTTCATTATCTTTTATAAATATGTTTGCCATTCCTTTTTTTGTTGTAACCTATTCTTTCCTAAGCTTAAGAGGTTTTATAAACACTAATTTAAATTACATCATTGTTTTTGCTTTCGGAATATTTTTAGGTGTGGTCGCCTTATTAAGCAGTTATGTTTTTCTAGCTCAAAAATTTAAATCTAAACTAATCCCATACACCAACTCTTTAAATATATTTATAGGAATCGTTACTGGTTTTTTAGCAATATATACAGGTATAAAATTGTATTTTTAGCCATGGCAAAATCCGAAAATTTTTTTGAAAGAGCACATGAAGTCGCTCGCTTAATTCCTTATGGAAGAATTACCAGTTATGGAGCAATCGCTAAATATTTAGGAGCAGCTCGTTCTGCAAGAATGGTAGGCTGGGCAATGAACAATTCGAGCGGAAAAGAAGTTCCAGCACATAGAGTCGTAAACAGAAAAGGTATACTTACTGGTAAACAACATTTTGAAGGCACTAATTTAATGCAACAATTATTAGAAAGTGAAGGTATTAAAGTTATAGACAATCAAATTCAAGATTTTGATACTTTGTTTTGGGATCCTATAAAGGAGCTTTAGGTATAGTTTTTGATTCAACTATTAGCTATGAAAAAACTGATAGTATTACTAACTACTTTAACCATCATTTTTGCTTGTAAAAAGGAAAAAAAATTAAAGCTTCCAAAAATCATTGCATCGAAATATGACACTTTAATTAAAAGTGATTTAGATAAAACAAGCATTGCAAACCCCATTATTTATAACATCAATATCACCTCAGACTCTATTATCGATTTAAATAGAGAACGGAAAATGAGATTTAAAACTGGTGTTTTTTCTGATTTCGAATATTTTGAAGCTAAAAAAACAGATAGCATAAAACTGTATGTAGACACTTCTAATATTTCTTTGCACTCTAATTTATATGGTTACACAAGTATTCCTCCTGCACCTCACCCCTCTTCTTTAAGATCTGATGGAACTATTATAGATGAAAAAGTAAGTAACGAATACAAGAGTTATATAAAATCATATACTGATTATATAAATAAAATTTTACACACTCATTATGAAATGATTCCTGTTTACATTTATAACTATTCTAAAAATATTCAAGTTGTTGAAACCCCTATCAACGGAGATTTATTTTTAATAACAGAAGCTAAAAACGAAAAAGGAATATGGAAACCTATCGAGTATTTTGAACAATTCGGTTTCTTATGCGGTACAGGACATCAAGATTTTTCTCTAAATCCAAATCATTTTATTGTAGCGGGCGTTAAAAAATATTCAGGCTCGTTTAAAACAAAACTACGACTCAAACTAAATTCATTAGGAAGAATTTTTTATTCAAATAGTTTTGATGGTAGTATTAATAAAAATCAATTTAACACAACTACCTTAATTAAAGAAACTAGAGAACGTTTTCAATCTGGAAGTAAAGAACGATTAAAAAGAAAATTAGACGGACTCTTTGTTGATTAACAATATTACAACTCGTTAAAATAAAAAACAGGATTAAATTACAATTTAACCCTGTTTTAAATACTATTATAAAATAATTAAAGCTTATTAAAAACCATCACCTGGGGGTGCTGGAGACATTGCTTGTGCTTTTTTAGGATTTAAAATTAAATAAGTCCCTAATGCAGTAAGAGCAGCATACTTACCATAGTTTCCTATTTTTTTAAGTGACTCTTTACGAGTTATATTTTTCTCTTTATTCATTATAAAAAGTATTAGTTTAAAATTATTTTTTTAGTAACTGTATCTGTATCAGATTTCAACTTCACAATATAAATTCCTGTTGACAAATTAGGTAATGAAATTTCGCTAATTCCATTTGAGTTAATTTTTTCTTCCTTTAATATTTTACCTGAAACAGAATACAAACCAACCATTACTTCACCTTGTAATCCTGCTATAGTTACTTCTTCATCACTAGACTTATAAACACTCACCTTATTTAAATCTTCTAAAACATCTCCTACACTTAGTTTTTTTGCTCCTGTATGAATATAAAATTGACCAACACCATTAACAGCTTCTTTTAAAGTAATAGTATAATCTTCTTTAGAAAGATTAATAAATGTTTTGTTTTTTCTATCTTCTAAATATATATCTACATCTGAAGGTAAACTATTAGAGTTCACAGAGAAAGTAATCTCTTTTTTACCATCTGCAATTAAACCAACTGGTATAACTGTAGTATTATAATCTGAATTCGGTAATGTTTGAATAGCTAATTTCTGACCTTTACTTTCAGAAACTAACTCAGTAAATACAGAAAAGCTTTCTTTTGCGCCTCCAAATATGCTACTATCATAACCATTATCAAACCCTGTAGTTTTATTTTCTATATAAAAAACTTTTGTTGATTTTTTTGAGACACCATTATTTACAAATAATTCAAAAGAAGTTTTAAGTTTTTGCTTTAAAAAAGTATCTGTTGTTTGATGTGATAACATAGAAGGATTAACAGTAACATCAATTCTTGCTCTAACAAAAAAACCTTGCGTTGGAGCAATTTGAATAGGTTCTGCTAAGTTTTTAGTAATATATTTAGTTCCATCCCACAACCAAATAGTTTGTTCAATAAGAGTAGGAGTATTACTAAGATGGTTTAAAAAAAGATCCGAGTTAACATAGGCCACATATGGATTTCCTATTAAGGTAAAATCAGTTATTCCTGAAGTTATTGAAGTTAAAGCTAATCCATCATAGATTTTCCCTTTAAAAACAATAGAAGAAGTATTTAGCTTAACAGCCATACCTTTACTATTCATTATAGCTCCTGTAGAACTATTCTCTTTATACTTCCAAGACGCTGTAGCACTATTGTTATCATAAGTACCAATTCCTATATTACTTCCTGTTCCTGTTACAAAATCATTATCACTAATTAACCCCTCTATTGTATGATCTTTAATAGGTGAAGCTATTAAATGCCAATTAGAAGTCACCTCTCTATTATAAATAATATCTCCAATGATAAAAGAGTTGAATAAAAGAGAAGTGCCAGACTCAAAAGTAATACTCTTAACAAAAATAAAGCTCGTTGCTGTTGGGTAGTTTGTTAAACCAGCCGGTATAGTTACATCTGAAGTACTCGTTGGGGCAATATCGTTTAACCAATTAGTTGCTGTACCCCAATTGTTATCTGTAGCTCCTGTCCAAACAACCTGTCCATAAGTATGTATTGAAAAGCATAATACACTTATAAACAATAATTTTAAAAAGTTTTTTTGTTTCATATTTTATTTTTAGGTCGCGAAAATACAAAACATCTTAAAACTATTAAAATAATGTTAAAGTTTAGTCAAAAAAGATTCATTTTCAGTTTGAACAATCTTAATATCAAAACCATTTATCAACCCATAAGCAATCACAATTCATCAAACTTTATTATCTGAACTGTAAGCATTATCTTTGCAAAACAACTAACGCTACAGCTATACGCTTAAAGCAATATTCAGAATGAAGTTCAAAAAAGAAGACATATATAACGCGCTTGAAACTATAACTGCTCCTGGTGAAGGAAAAAGTTTAGTAGAAAATAAAAACATTAAAAACGTTGTTACTTTTGGAAACGAAGTAATTGTAGATGTGGCTATTAGCAACCCTACATTACAAGCGAAAAAGAAAATAGAAACCGAAATTAAAAAGGCAATACATTTACAAATTAGTGAAACTATTGATGTTAAGGTTAATGTAACTGTTGAAGCAAAACCAAAAGAAGAAGCCAATCAAATAAAAGGAAAAGAAATTCCTGGAATTAAAAACATCATTGCCATTGCTTCTGGTAAAGGTGGTGTTGGTAAATCTACAGTTACGGCAAATGTCGCAGTTACCTTATCAAAAATGGGGTTTAAAGTAGGAGTTTTAGATGCCGATGTATATGGTCCTTCACAACACAT
>CALISK010000188.1 GCA_938041625.1 uncultured Tenacibaculum sp.
GTTAAATTCCAAGTTCCAACAAGATCACTTTGATTAACGTCTACATTATTATCCGATTCATCAGAACAAGAAATAAATAATAAAGTAGAAATGAACAGTAAAAGTAATTTTTTCATAATTTTAATTTTTTAAATTTAACACGAAATTAAGATTTTATAATACATTTGAAAAGTAATTATTAAAAAAATGAAAAAAATAATCATAGCAAGTACTTCTACAATTCATGGTAGCGGTTACTTAGAATATTTGTTACCAACATTATCTACCTTTTATGATAATTCAGTAGAAGAAATTGTATTTATTCCATATGCGCGTCCTAGTGGAATTTCATACGATGAATATACATTTAAAGCAGAAGAGGCTTTTAATAAATTAGATATTCAAGTAAAAGGAATTCATGAATTTGAAGATCCTAAAAAAGCAATAGAAAATGCACAAGGAATTTTTGTTGGAGGAGGAAATACATTTGAATTAGTAAACCAGTTATATAAGAAGGATATTCTTGTAATTCTTAAAAATGCAGTAGAAAATGGAACACCTTATTTAGGTACGAGTGCTGGGAGTAATATTTGTGGAGTAAATATTAAGAATACGAATGATATGCCTATTGTATATCCGTCGAGTTTTAATACCATGGAATTAATTTCTTTTAATGTAAATGCGCATTATTTAGATCCGAATCCAAATTCTACCCATATGGGAGAAACCAGAGAAACACGAATTAAAGAATTTCATGTGTATAATGAAACTCCAGTTTTAGGTATTAGAGAAGGAGGTTGGCTTCAAGTTGAAGGTGATTCAATAATATTAAAAGGAGCATTTTCTGCAAGATTATTTAGAAAAGATAAAAAAGCAGTAGAGTTAGAAACTGAAACGATAATTGATGCAAATATTCTTAGTTAATTAAGAATAGTTGTAATTTTGTGTTTTGTAAACACAAAGTATGCCAGCAATTCAAAATATTAAAGTAGCCGTAGATGCCGTAGTTTTTGGTTATGAATCTAAAAAGTTATCTGTTTTACTAATAAAAAGAGGTGTTGAACCTTATAAAGATTCTTGGGCGTTACCAGGAGGTTTGGTTTTAGATGATGAATCTTTAGAGACAGCGGTTACAAGAGAGTTAAAAGAAGAAACTGGTGTTACTATAAATTATTTAGAGCAGCTATATAGTTTTGGGGCTCCTAAAAGAGATCCTAGAAATAGAGTAGTATCTGTTAGTTATTTTGGGCTGGTAAGGCCAAATCACTTTACTATAAAAGCAGATACAGATGCTGATGAAGCACAATGGTTTTCTATGGATGAATTACCATCGTTAGCTTTTGATCATAAAGTGATTTTAGAAATGGCGCAAAAGCGTTTAAAAGGGAAATTACAATACGAACCTATTGGTTTTGATTTACTAAATAAAGAATTCCCATTTTCTGATCTAGAAAATTTATATACTACAATTTTGGAACATCAAATTGATAGAAGAAATTTCAGAAAAAAAATATTGAGTTTCGGAATTATAGAAGAAACTGATAAAATTCATCAGCAAGGTAGCGGTAGACCTGCTAAACTTTTTAAATTTAATAAAAAGAAATACGACCAATTAGTAGCCGAAGATTTCCACTTTGAAATTAAGATAGTGTAAATTTTACACAAAATATTTTGTTGTATTGTTTTTATGTTTTAAATTTGCGTAAAAATAACACAAAAATGATTTTAAACTTAGATACTACATTTTCACCTTTAGGAAGTAATCAACTTCTTTTTGAATCTTTTATATTTTCAGGAGGTGAGCCGCATATAAAGCTAAAAACAAATTTAGAAGGAGTAGAAGAGGTTACCATTACTAGTAGAGTAAATTCTTTCAATGATTTCGGTATGTTATTATGTGCAATAGATGCAGTAAAAAGGTTTGGAGTTAAAAAAATAAATGTATTTCTACCTTATTTCCCAGGAGCTAGACAAGATAGAGTTATGGTACCAGGAGAACCTTTAACGGTAAAAGTATATGCAGAAGTTTTAAATAATTTAAAACTGAACAGTATTACAGTTTTCGATCCACATTCTGAAGTAACACCAGCTTTACTAAATGATTGTAAAACGGTGACCAATTATACTTTTATAGAGAAGGTTTTACAAAGTATAGGAAAAGAAGTGTTATTGATTTCTCCTGACGGAGGCGCATTGAAAAAGATTTATAAAGTATCGGAATATTTAGGGGGAATTGCTGTGGTTGAATGTTCAAAAAAGAGAAACGTTACTAATGGAAAATTAGAAGGATTTAAAGTATATGAAGATGATTTAAGAGGGAAGGATTGTTTAATTGTTGATGATATATGT
Organism: uncultured Tenacibaculum sp.; assembly: GCA_938041625.1. GTDB lineage: Bacteria > Bacteroidota > Bacteroidia > Flavobacteriales > Flavobacteriaceae > Polaribacter. Next base: position 2,329 of record CALISK010000188.1, read on the forward strand.
GATGGTGGCGGCACATTTATGGGGTTAGCAGAAGAGTTGAAAAAGAAAAACGCAGGTGATTTATATTTAGCAGTAAGTCATGGAATTTTTAATAAAGGAGTTGAAAAATTGAATAGCTATTTTAAATCAGTTTATACGACAGATAGCTTTAGAGATGTTGAGGGAGTAAAGCAAATTAAATTGGAGCAGATATTGAAACCTTAAGTTTGAAAATAAATGGGTTTTAACCTATTGTGAATATATTAATAATAAAACCCTAAATAAATAACAAATAAATGAAGTTCTATTTTACAGATATTAATTCAAAACTAACAGAAGCATGGGATAAAGTATTTCATGATATAGATGATGTTGTTGTTAACAATCAATCTATATTCGATTTGTCTTGCGATGCTATAATAAGTCCTGCTAATAGTTTTGGTTTTATGAATGGAGGAATAGATTTTACAATTTCTAAAAATTTAGGTTGGCATATAGAAAAAAGATTACAGAAGCTTTTAAGAGAAAAATATTATGGAGAACTTTTAGTTGGTCAGGCAGCAATTGTAGAAACAGATAATGTTCAATTTCCTTATTTAATTTCTGCACCAACTATGAGAACACCAATGACTATTTTACGTTCTCCAAATATTTATTTAGCAACCAAAGCTATTTTTACTTTGTTAAAAGAAGGTAGGTTTGAAGACGGAACTAAAATTAGTGATAAAATAAAGACAGTGGCTATTCCAGGTTTAGGAACAGGAGTAGGGCAAATGCCACCTCTTTTATGCGCAAGACAAATGCGAATAGCATGGGAAGATGTTATGAAAGAAAAATATAAAACAGAAAAAGGATGGGAAGAATTAAGATCAAATTATGCTTATTTCTTTACTCATGATGAGAAAGATTTACATTATGATATTCCGTAAAAACGGAAATTAAAAATATAATACTATGAAAATAAAAGTAAAAAAATATAAAGAACAATTAAATGAGTGGCCTGAAAAAGGGCATCATATAATGGCACAATACAATACTGAAAAAGTAATTGTATATCAATCGTACAGACCAGATATCGGGAATTTTGCTGTGAGAAATCAATTTTTTGGAGGCCCATTTAAATATACTCGAATGACGTGGATTAAACCTAATTTTTTATGGATGATGTATCGTAATGGTTGGGGAACAAAAGAAGGACAAGAAGTTGTATTAGCTATTCATTTAAAAAGAGAAGCTTTTGAACGGTATTTATCACAGGCTGTGTATTCTAATTTTCAATCAGATTTGTATGATAATAGAGAACATTGGCAAGAAGAAGTCGCTAATTCATTTATTCGATTACAATGGGATCCAGATCACGATCCGTATGGAGCAAAACTAGAAAGAAGAGCCATACAAATAGGAATTAGAAATGAAGAGATTGTAAAATATGCAAAAGAAGATATTCTTGAAATAGAGGATGTATCCACTTTTGTTAAAGAACAATATCAACATGTGTTGAATAATGAATTAGATAAATTGATAGTGCCAGATGAAAAACCCTACATAAGTAAGGATAATTTAGTAAATAAAAGATTGAGAATAGGATGAAGAAATCAACAAGAAAAATAAAAGCAAAAGAAACCTTAAGCATTGTTGAAGAGGGAAGTTATTTACTTGATAATGGAACTAAAATTCAAATAAACAAAGAAGTAAGTTCATTAATTAGTAACACCAAATTTTTTGATTCTGAAGAGTTGAAAAAGTTAAACGATACTATAAAAATAGAAAATGATGTAGAAACAATCTATGAAGTTACTAGCGAAGATTCTGTAAGTTGTATTCTAAGATTGAGTAAAGAAGGTGATAAAAAAATAATGTGTTTAAATTTTGCATCAGCAAAAAATCCAGGAGGAGGTTTTTTAAACGGAGCTTTAGCACAAGAAGAAAGTTTAGCAGTTTCATCTGCTTTATATACCAGCCAAATGAAAGCATTCGATTTTTATGAAACACATAGAAATATGAAATCATGTATGTATACAGATGGAATGATTAATAGTCCTAATGTGCCAGTATTCAGGAACAAAAACGGAGATTTAATAGAAGATTTTGCATTATGCAGTTTTATAACTTCAGCAGCAGTAAATAAGGGAGTTATAAAACTAAAAGAAAAAGAATTATTAGATACTGTTCCCGAAATAATGAATTTAAGAATAGAAAAAATGTTATCATTATGTGTGGCACAAGGTTATAGTGAATTGATTTTAGGAGCTTGGGGTTGTGGAGTTTTTCAAAATGATACAGAAGTTATAGCAACTCTTTTTCATAAGCATTTGAATAACAAGTTTAAAAATCAATTTAAAAAAGTTGTATTTTCTGTATACTCTAGAAATGAGAAGTTTATAACACCATTTCAGAGTTTGTTTAATTAAAAATATTAAGGTTATGAAAAATAAAGTAGAAGCTATGTTTTTGGGCTTGGCAATTGGTGATGCACTTGGAGTACCTGTGGAGTTTAAGAGTCGTCACTATTTGCAAAATAGTCCTGTTACCAAAATGTTGGAGTTTGGTTCTCATAATCAACCTAAAGGAACTTGGAGCGATGACAGTTCGTTAACTTTTTGTTTAGCAGATAGTTTATGTTCTGGTTACAATACAAAAGATATCGCTAATAAATTTGCGCAATGGTATACGAATGCTTTATGGACAGCTCATGGAGAAGTTTTTGATATAGGAATAGCAACCAATTCAGCAATTAATTCTTTTATAAATGGAACACCAGAAACATTAGCAGGAGGAACAGGTGAATTTGATAACGGAAATGGATCGTTAATGCGAATTAGCCCAATTGCTTTTTATGTAAAAGAGATGTCAATTGAAAAACGGTTTGATGTAGTAAAAGAGGTCTCATCTATTACGCATGGTCACATTCGATCGGTTATCAGTTGTTTTATTTATGTTGAATTTTTATTAGAGTTGTTAAAAGGAATTGATAAAAAAGAAGCTTATAAAAACATGCAACAAACGGTGAACAATTTTTTGAATACCAATGCTATTTGTTCGCAAGCTGAAATAGATAAATTTCATAGAGTTTTAGGCAATCAAGTAAATGATTATGAAATAGAATCATTAGTAATCTTAGAAGAAAAAGAAATCAGTGGTTCAGGTTATGTTTTAAATACACTAGAAGCAAGTATATGGTGTTTTTTAACAACAAATAACTATAAAGAATCTGTTTTAAAAGCTGTTAATCTGGGAGAAGACACTGATACTACAGGATGTGTAACAGGAGCTTTATCAGGATTGTATTACGGAATTGATGAAATTCCTAGAGAATGGATTGCTGAGTTAGTTAAAAAAGAAGATATAATAGTATTAAGTAATGAATTTTCAAAAAAGTATGTAAAATGAAAACAAGAGTTGAATTAGCAAAAAGATCATTAACAGGAATTTCTATAGGAGATGCTTTTGGAGATAGTTTTTTTAGAGATAGAGAATTAGTGGAGTCTGCTTTAATTAATAAAACGATACCAGAAACAGAATGGAGGTATACTGATGATACAATAATGGCTATTCCAATTTTACAATCTTTAGAAAAATACGGAGAAATTAATCAGGATTTTATAGCAGCAAAGTTTGCAGAAAATTATAGTAAAGATAGGCATAGAGGTTATGGTCCGTCAATGCATAGAAAGTTAATGGATTTTAAAGAAAATAAAGATTGGTTGTCAATTTCTAAATCTAGTTTTAATGGTACAGGATCTATGGGAAATGGAGGAGCAATGCGTGTTGCATTAATAGGAGCCTATTTTTATGATGATTTAGATAAAGTTTCAGAACAGGCTAAATTATCATCAGAAATAACACATTATAATAATGAAGCAATAGCAGGAGCAATTAGTGTAGCAGTGGCAACAGCACTTTGTACTAGAAATAAAAAAATAGATAAAGATGAATGGTTAAATGAAATAATAGCTCATACACCTGAGAGTGATTTGAAGTATAAAGTTAAAAAGATAAAAACATTACCAAAATCATACAGTATTAAAACGATAGTCACTGCTTTAGGTAATGGTACAAAAATGTTAGCACAAGATACTGTTCCTATTTCTTTATGGAGTGTATATCATAACATGAATGATTTTGAAGAGATACTATGGAAAACTGTTTCAGGATTAGGAGATAGAGATACAACATGTGCAATCGCAGGAGGTATTTCTATAATGAATTCTAAAGAAGAATTTATTCCATTAGAATGGATAAATAATGTTGAAAAATGGGAACAAAGTATTTTTTATAAAGAATAACATGAAAACAATAACATTTTATAGCGAAAATCAAGAATGGGGAGAGTTTTCAAATTTTGCTTTATATCCAATTAAATTAGATGGCAAAATATGGCCAACGTCAGAACATTATTTTCAAGCTCAAAAATTTGAAAGTAAGTTATATCAAGAGAAAATTAGAAAAAGCAGATCACCAATGAAAGCTGCTGAATTAGGAAGATCGAGAAAAATAAAAATGAAACGTAATTGGGATAAAGTAAAAGACAATGTAATGTTTAATGTAGTCTATGCTAAATTTATTCAACATGAGGAATTAAAAGAAGTTCTCTTGAGTACCTTAAATTTAAAAATTATTGAGCACACAGAAAATGATTTGTATTGGGGAGACGGAAAAGATGGGACTGGTTTAAATAAACTAGGCAAAGTTTTAATGAAAGTAAGAGAAATATTAAAAGAAAACAGTAACATTATATAGAACGATTAAAGAAAAATAATTAGATGTTTTCAATTGATTTCTTAAACTAAATAAATGGATATTAAAATTCTTTTAGCGCAAAATTTAACATTAGTCAAAATTAATAAATTATGAGTTGGAAAATTGTAGAAAGAAAAATAGGTAAAGCATGAAATCTTAAACAAAGACAACAAAGACAACAAAGACAAACTGAATGGGATAAGAAATATGGAGAAAATTGGATAGGTTATGTGGTTAATGATGAATTTGTTTTTCAAGAAGATGCTTTAGAAAGCATTTATTACGAGAGTTATAAGTTACATTTTGAGAATTATCCTAAGGATTTGAAAGAATTAATAATAACAGCAAAGAGATTGGAAAAATCCACATTCAAAATTAACAGGAGGAGTTGATTTACAAGTTCCAGCAATAATGAATTATTTAGACAGAAACAATTTAACATTAAAAGGAAAGGAAGTCGTTGATATTGGAACTTTTGGAAAGCGTTCTCATAAAATAAGTGTACGATTAAGTCCTTTAACTATTAAAGTTATCGGGAATTCTAAAATGACTTTAGAAAAATTTTGGCAAGAAAAAAAGTGCTTAGCAATTTGGGAAGAATAAAAGTGTAATATTCTATGTCGTCTATGCTAAATTTATAAAACACGAAGAATTAAAAAGAAAAATGAAAACAATAATACTATATAGACCTATAGGAGAAAAAGAATTAGAATTAATTGCAGAAAGTGGGTTTAAAAAATTTCCACCACGTTTAGACTGGCAACCTATATTTTATCCAGTATTAAATGAAGAATATGCCTCAGAGATAGCAAGAAAATGGAATACAACAGATCCGTTTGGAAACTATTTAGGTTTTGTAACAAAGTTTGAGATTACAGAAGAAGAATTTCAAAAATATAAAGTAGAAAATGTAGGAGGAAAAATTCACAATGAATTATGGGTGCCTTCTCAAGATTTAGAAATTTTTAATGATGCTATACAAGGAACAATATTGGTTACTAATGTATTTGTTGGGAAAAAATTTAGAAATATTGAAGGTAAACGATTATTAGAACTTTTAGAAGGAGAATTGTCTGTTTTAGAAGGGAAATTGATTTTTTTTTTAGAAAACAAATCAAGAGATATACTTGATGAAGTTCAAGAAAAAGAGAGCTTGTCAGAAGAAGAAATAAAAATTAAAGAAAAAGAGTTTAATGATTTAAAAAAGGAAGCTCAAAAGGTTAATAGCATTCAGGAAGCAGTTCTTTTTTTAATAAAAAAGTGTTTGAGTCAAGAAACTTTAAAAACAATAAAAAATCAAACATTGGTTCCTAAATTTTCTACTTTTAATAATAATCATTTTGGTATTAATAGGTATTTAAGAAACTTGTTTTTTCACGGAAATACGAATCAAAATTTTCTAAACTCAATTAAAAATTATAACACATACATAGTATCAAATAAAGGAGAAAAGGGAGAAGGGATATTAGAAGATGCATTATGGAGAGAAATTCATTCTTACAAATTAGAAAATAGTCAAAATTTTGATAAGATTAAAAAAGAAACATTAGAAATAAATGTAAAGATAGAAGAACTGAAAATAAAGTTTGGTTTATTGAATACAATTTCTGAATTAGAATATAATAAAATTTATGATAAAAGATTTGAAGAAATAACCGAAGAATTGAAAAAAATTAACAACTATAATTCTATTTCTAGACTAAATAAAATAGAATTATGGTCTTACGATATAGAAGATAAAGATATAGAAGAATATTTAGATTTAGAAAAAAAGATTAAAGAAGAGGCAGAAAATATTTTAGAGTTAAGATATAAACAGAAAAGTATTTTAGCTAAAATTAAAGAAAATGAAAGGGAAGACTATCAGAGAATTAAGTCTGATTATTTTAATTTAAAAAAAATAGTTGAAGAAATAGATAAGTAATATGAAAATTGAAGTAGTACAAGAAGATATCACTAAAATAAAAGTAGATGTAATTGTAAATGCAGCAAATTCTAGTTTGTTAGGAGGAAGTGGAGTAGACGGAGCTATACATAAAGCAGGAGGAAAAGAAATTTTAGAAGCATGTCAACATATAAGAAACCGACAAGGAAAATGTAAAACGGGAGAAGCAGTAATTACCACAGCGGGTAATTTACCAGCAATAAAAGTGATTCATACTGTTGGTCCTGTTTATAATAAAGGAAATAAAAGAGAAGAAAAATTATTAGAAAATTGCTATAAAAACAGTTTGTTTTTAGCGAAAGAAAACAATTTAAAAACGATTGCTTTTCCAAACATTAGTACAGGTATTTATCGTTTTCCAAAAGAATTAGCAGCAGAAATAGCGATAAAAGCAGTGCAAGAACATCCAATTTTAGAAAAAGTGACTTTTGTATGTTTTGATGAAGAAAATTATAAGATATACCTTAACAAGGTAATTCTTCTAGTTAAATAAATTTCCTCGATGTAAGACATAGGGGAATTACCCCCTTGACTATCGCTCTGCGATTAAAAAAACAGAAAATGAAAGAGATAAAATATATAAAAGGAGACGCAACTTCTCCGCAAGCAAAAGGAACTAAAATTATAGCTCACATTTGTAATGATTTAGGAGGTTGGGGAAAAGGATTTGTTTTGGCTATTTCAAAAAGATGGAAAGAACCTGAATCTAGTTATAGGAAGTGGCATAGAGAAAGATCAAAAAATGATTTTTGAATTAGGGAATATTCAAATGATACAGGTTGATAAGTTTATATATGTGTGTAATATGATTGGACAAAGAGGTATGAAAACAGGAAGTAATGGAGTTCCAATAAGATACGAATCAGTTAATAAGTGTCTTGAAAAATTATCTGATGTAGCGAAAGAATTAAACGCTTCTGTACATATGCCAAGAATTGGTTGCGGATTAGCGGGTGGTAAATGGGAGAAAATAGCACCAATTATCAAAGAAAATTTAATGAAAAATGAAATCGATACCATTGTGTACGATTTTTAATAAAACAAAATTAAAATGAAACTAACAATACATGGTTATTCAACAGCATTATTTTCAACTTGGTATTTTATAGAAGAACTAGGATTGTTGTTGGATGCTGGTGATGGAGTAACATCGAATCTTTTAGGTAAATCGTTAAAAGTTAAAAATGTATTTGTTTCTCATGCCGATCGAGATCATTTGGGAGGTTTATTGCAATTTAATCAATTAGTAGGTGGTAGAAAACCTAATATATATTATCCTAAAGATGCAGGATCATTTCAATTTTTAGAAGCATTTACCTCTCAATTTGATCCACATACTAAAGGAACTCAATGGATTCCTTTAGAAGATGAT
>CALISK010000189.1 GCA_938041625.1 uncultured Tenacibaculum sp.
TCTATGAAAAAAAAGATGGTTTCATTGTTTTTAAGATTTGTGATTTTAATATCTTCTTCCTTAATATTACCATTAGTTAGTAAGTTTTCTCCAGAAGATTTATCAATCAAAATAAATGAAAATTTAAAAGCTTGAAATTCACAAAAAAACACACTATCTATAGAGTCGTCACCGCAACCAGAAGTTTTACAAGATTGTGTAAGCAAAATAATGATAAGAGATAAACTGATAATTAATTTTCTTTGCATAGCTTTTTATTTAAGTGATTTTCTGAGTAAAAGTATATAAAAAAAACACAAAGCTTGTTAGAGATTTGTGTTTTAATAATTAAGAATATGTTATTATTTATTTTATGAATTTTGTTTTGCTTTGTATTCTCTTTCTTTTAATAATTTCTTTTGATACCTACTTTGAACGATGTCGGTGATAACTAAAAATAAAATTACAAAATAGAAAGTAGTTTTACTCATAGGTTCTACAGGATTGCCAAATAGTTTAATATGTGCTAAATGACCTCCTTCGGTAATAAGCATAATACCTACAATTAAAAGGATAAATAAACCTAAAACTTCATACATTCTATTTTTAGCAAGAAAAGCAGAGATTTTATCAGCTAAAAACAACATTAATAAACCGCTAATAACAATTGCTATCGCCATAACAATAAATGCAGTTGTAGAGTTTTTAATTTCACTAGTTAAACCAATAGCTGCTAAAATAGAATCGAAAGAGAAAACAAGATTCATGATTACGATACTTACGACTACAGCATTTGCAGATTTTGTTTTTTTGTTGTTTCCTTCAACATCATGACTAAGATCATTAAGACCAATCATATGCCAAATCTCTTTAATAGCAGTATAAATAATAAAACCACCTCCAGCTAAAACAATTAAACTGTGACCATTAAATTTAAATTCTACCATATTGTCAATTCCACCAGATAACCAAGAAAAAGGATCTTGAAAAAAGTCAATAATAGAAACCAAAACAAATAGTAATACAATTCTTAAAACGATAGCAATTAAAATACCTGTTTTTCGAACTCGTTTTTGATCAGATTCTGGAGCTTTTTTAGACTCTAAAGAAATATATAATAAATTATCAAATCCTAATACCGCTTGCAATAAAACAAGCATTAATAGTGTGAAAATAATTTGTCCCATGTTAGATTTTTGTTTATTTCTGGGCTAATTTAGAAGAAATAACACGAAGTGTCAAGCTAAATTATAAATTATTAGAAGGATATAAAGCTAATAAAGTATTTTTTAATGAATTTGTCTACTTAATTAACTAACAAAATTAATATTAGTTAATTAAAAATAAAAAACGAGATAGTAAACTATGTTTACCACCCCGTTAGTTTCCCCCGTCCTTACATTAACTAGGGAAAAAGTAATCTAAGGGATTTACTTATTTATTTTATTAATAATGTCATTAATTTCTTTATCTATAAATTCTTTTTCTTTCATATAACCTCCAAATACAGTGATTATTGCCTTTGCTACAATTAAGTTGTTTCTTTTGCCAGAATAAACTTTTTGTATGGTTTCTAAAGAAAAATTGTGGTTGTTTTCGAATAAATATTCTTGAACTTTCTCTCTGTATTTTGGTGGTTTAATTTTTTCTAATTCTTTTCGTTGCATTGTTGTAATCATAAAAACTATTGTTGTTTTTAAGTAAAAGGAAGCACTTTTAATTTATATTTGTACGTATTTTGTACCTGAGATATTACAAATCTACGAACAAAATTCTAAAATAAAAAACAAAATTAATTTTTTTTAGAAAAAAGTTATTTTAAATGAACGATTTTATTGATGATACATACAAGAGAGTAGAACAAATTATTAGAGATAATAATTTAAAAATCAAATCTTTTGAAGATGTTATAGGAGTTTCTAATAATTCAATAGGAACCTCTATAAGAAGACGAGCATCGTTTAAAAGTAATGTATTAAACAAAATTCTAATTTCTTTTCCAGAAATAAATCCAACTTGGTTATTAACAGGGAAAGAAGAAATGTTGTTGAAGAATAAGGAAGAGAATCTTTTAAGAGAAGCAACTATCGAATATGAGAAATCTACTTTAGATATAAAGAAAAAACTCTTAGAAATTTTATCTGAAGATAAAGAAGTTAAAAATATACTTACTCACCAAGTAACAGAAATAATAGAAAACCTTAAATAATTTGCTTTAAATAATAAAAAGAGACACGGTACACCCTTCAACCTGTATACCATGAATCTTTAAATCAGCATTCCCCCGAATGCCTCGTTTTTATATTTTATACAAAAATAACAAAAAAATAGAATAAAGTTAATTTAATAGAAAAAAGTTTCTTTTTGAGTTTGTTGATTTAAGGTAAACTAGTGTTTTGTTAGTCTTAGATTATTAAAGGCTAAAAAAAATAACTTTATTCTATTGTGCAGTTTTTCCAAAAGAAAATAAATGACTGACATAAATTCCATTTTTAAAGTTTGGTATAGTTATAGCTTGTAATTAAGTATGAAAATATTTTTAAAATTATTTTTAACTGCCTTAGCTGCAATTATCCTTTCTCGTTTAATGAAAGGAATTCATATTAATAGTTATTTTACAGCAATTTTTGTTGCTTTAACTATTGCTGTGTTAAATATGTTGGTAAGGCCTATATTAATTATTTTAACATTACCCGTAACTATAATGACTTTAGGGTTGTTTCTTTTCGGAATTAATGCTTTTATAGTACTTATAGCAGGTAAATTAGTGTCAGGTTTTTATGTATATAGTTTTTTTTCTGCAATGTTATTTAGCTTTTTATTATCTGTATTTAGATCATTTTTATTTAAACTTTTCTTAGAAGATAAAAAGTTAACACAATAAAACTTATAAATAACTTGCTTTCAATTATATAAAACTCTTGGTTCTCAAATATAAAAATAGTAATTTTGCACCCAATTTTTTAAGAAGATAGTAGTACAATGAATATTACAAAAGAAAACGTAGACGCATTAAACGCAATTGTAAAAGTTGATATTGTAGCTGAAGATTACAGCGCTAAAGTAACAGAGGTTTTAAATGATTACCGTAAAAAAGCAAATATTCCTGGTTTTAGAAAGGGTAATGTACCTATGGGAATGGTTAAGAAGCAGTATGGTAAATCAGTAATGATTGATGAAGTAAATAAGCTTTTACAAGAGAGTTTAAATAAGTTTTTAGTTGAAGAGAAATTAGATATTCTAGGAAATCCTTTACCAGTAATGAAAGACGATTTTTCTTGGGATACTGATGCTTTTTCTTTTGAATTTCAATTAGGTTTAGCTCCTGAATTTGATGTTGACATAGCAGGAAAAAATAAAATAATTGATTATAAGATTATTGCTACTGACGAGTTATTGGAAAAAGAAGTAGAGAATATTCAATCTCGTTATGGTAATGTAATTCCACAAGAAGTAGCTGAAGAGCATTCTAATATAACAGGTACATTTGTTAACGAAGAAAAAGAGTTAAACAAAAAATCTACTTTTTTAGTAAATGACTTAAAAGGAAAGAAAAACGAAAAAAAGTTAATAGGAGCAAAGGTTGGTGATGTTATAGAATTAGATACTAAGAAACTTTTTGAAGAAGAAAACAAATTACAACAAATTTTAGGAGTATCTAATGAAGAAGCTAAAGATTTAGATATTAAAGTTACTTTAACAATAGAAGAAGTAACCAAAACTGAATTAGCAGATTTAGATGAAGAGTTATTTGGAAAGTTATTTGCTGATGGAAGTGTTAAAACAGTAACTGAATTAAAAGAAAAAATTAAAGCAGACGCTGAAGGGCAATTTCAACAACAAGCAGATCAACAATTATTGAATGCAATTACTGAGCATTTAGTAGATAATACAAAGTTTGATTTACCTGCTGATTTTTTACAAAAGTGGTTACAAACTGCTGGAGAAAAAGAATTAACTTTAGAGGAAGCTACTGAAGAGTATACTAAATCTGAAAAAGGATTACGTTATCAATTAATCGAAGGTAAGATTATGAAGGATAACGATATTAAATTAGAGTATGCAGAATTGTTAGAGTATGCAAAAGGTTTTATAAAAACTCAAATGGCTCAATTTGGTAATATGAATCCAGAAGAGAAAGAATTGGATGATATTGCTGCAAGAGTTTTATCTAATAAAGAAGAAGCACAACGTTTACAAACACAGTTGATGTCTCAAAAATTATTAGGATTCTTTAAAGAAAACATGAAATTTAAAGCTAAAGAATTAAGCTACGAAGACTTTATTAAAGAAGTATATAAGTAAGAAAACTTATTTTTTATAAAATAAAAAGCCTCAAGGAAAACCCTTGAGGTTTTTTTATAGAAATGTTTTTGTTTTTAAGGTGCTTAAAAAAAGAAGAAATTTAAACTAAATTTACATAAAAATAAATATTAATGAAATTTCTAGGAAGTATACAAGAATATTTGCAATTAGAAATTATTGATAAAAAATCTTGTGATTTAATTAAAAAACAAATAGAAAGTAGCCTTACAGTTCTTTGGTTTCAAGAAGATTATAATGAAATTGTTATTGATGGGAAGCATTGTTTTTTTGATAGAAATGAGATCGTATTCTTAACTGAGTTTCATAAAGTAACAGCTATTAATATAGGTGAAATAAGGTTTGTACGTTTTAATAGACCATTTTATTGTGTTCTAGACCATGATACTGAAGTTGGTTGTAAGGGATTACTTTTTTTTGGAGCATCACAATTACCTGTTATTAATATTTATGATGAAGATTTAGAAAAATTTGAAATTCTATGGAAGATGTTCATGATTGAAATGGAATCTAACGATAGCTTACAAATTGAAATGTTACGAATGATGCTTAAAAGATATCTTATCTTATGCGCAAGAATATATAAATCTCAGAAAAATTTTCCTTCAGAAAAAAAGGATGTTGATATAGTTCGTGAATTTAACTTTTTAGTAGAACAACATTTTAAGGTAAAACATTCTGTTACAGAATACGCAGAGTTAATGTTTAAATCTCCTAAAACATTATCAAATGTGTTTTCGAAAATTGGATTTAAACCACCATTACAATACATTCAAAATCGATTACTACTTGAATCGAAACGATTATTACATTATTCTAACTTATCTATAAAAGAGGTTGCTTTTGAAATAGGTTTTGAAGACATACAAACATTTAGCCGGTTTTTTAAAAAGAAAGAAGGAATTTCTCCTTCAAAATTTAGACAAAATTTAATGCGGGAATAATTGTTAACTCATCAGGAATAGTAGACCACTTATTACGACTACTTCTGTTAGATCTTTGTATTGTTAAAAATTAATACAATAATTAAAAACAGTAAAAGATGAAAAAAATAGTAGTAGTGTTCGCTTTAATATTATTAAGTTTTAATGTTCAGGCACAATTACCAGATCCAGGATTTACAGTTGACAGTAGGACAGCTATTGTAATTACAGATCCACAAAATGATTTTTTAAGCCCTAATGGTGTTGCTTGGGGAGTAGTAGGCGAGAGTGTTAGAAAAAATAACACGGTAAAAAATTTAGAAGAACTTTTTAAAATAGCAAAAAAGAAAAATATTAAGGTTTTTGTGTCTCCTCATTTTTATTTTAAACATGATCATAGTTGGAAAATAGAGGGAGCATTGGAGGCTTTAATGCATAAGATAAATATGTTTGATCGTACTGATGTAATTAAAACCGAAGGTTTTGATAACTCTGGGGCAGATTGGTTAAATCGTTATAAAAAGTATATAAAAGAAGATAATGTTATAGTAACAAATCCTCATAAAGTATATGGGCCAGAATCTAATGATCTTGCTTTACAATTAAGAAAACATGGTTTTGATAATGTAATATTAGCAGGTATGTCTGCAAATTTATGTACAGAATCTCATATGAGAGATTTAGTAGAGTCTGGTTTTAGAGTATCTGTAGTTTCAGATGCTACTGCAGCAGCTATTCTACCAGGAATGAATGGTTATCAGGCAGCAATGGTAAATTTTAAAATGATTGCAAGTCATGTGTTTACTACAAAAGAAATTGTAAAAGAATTAAAGAATTTTAAAAAGTAATAGTTTTTTTAATTCAAATTATCGAAAGCTGTTTGTGAAAATATACAAGCAGTTTTTCTTTTTTTAAGAAAAGGTTGTTTCTTAATTATAAATTGCATCAAATTTATACACAGGATTTTCGTCTTCGAATTCAAAAATCTTAGAATAATCCATTACATTTTTAATTCCTTCCAACTTGCACAGGTAATTAACCACAGAAAACAAACCGTTAAATAGAATATCTTTATTTGTTGTGTTTTTAGGTTTAGAATTATAATGGTTTAATGGAGTTATAAAACCACATGCTTCTAAAAAAGTTTTTTCAATATGCAAAAGTTCGAGAGGTGTATAGCCATTAAATTTTCGACCTAATCGTTGATGTACACGTCCAACATAACTTAATTCTATAGAGCCATGATCATTGGATAAATGTTTCCAGCTATCATGATTATCCAAAATATTTCCAACAGCACAAGCAGAACAATATTCAGGATTCAATTCATTATTATGAAAAGCATTATATAATTTTATTAAAGCTTGTTCTAAGCGTTTAGGAGTTTCCATATTTATATAAAATTTAAATTTAAAACCTTGAAAAAAGTGTTGTTTTTCCATGATTACAATTCGCTAGCCAAGCTAAATATACAAAATATTGGTTGTACATTTGCGGAAATTAAGTTACATGACAACTTTTGAAGATTTAGATTTATCGAACGCGTTAAGAAATGCAATTACAGATTTAGGTTTTGTACAACCTACACCAATTCAAGCAGAAGCTTTTCCTGTTGTAAGATCAGGTAAAGATGTAGTAGGTATTGCACAAACAGGAACTGGTAAAACGTTTGCTTATACTTTACCAATTTTACGTGATCTTAAATTTTCGAAACAATTAGCTCCTAGAGTATTAATATTAGTACCTACTCGAGAATTAGTTTTACAAGTAGTAGAAGAAATAGAGAAATTAACAAAATACATTACTTTAAGAGTTTTAGGTGTGTATGGAGGAGTAAATTTGAATAGACATAAACAAGCGGTAGCAGAAGGAAGTGATATTATTGTAGCAACGCCAGGGCGATTATATGATTTGGCACTTAGTAATGTTTTAAAATTAAAATCTATTCAAAAGCTAGTTATTGATGAAGTAGATGTAATGCTAGATTTAGGATTTAGATTTCAAATCTTAAATATTTTTGATTTGTTACCTGTACGTAGACAGAATGTAATGTTTTCTGCTACAATGACAGAAGATGTGGAGGCATTGATTGATGATTATTTTATAGCTCCTAAAAAAATAGCAGTAGCAGTAAGCGGAACACCTTTAGATAATATTGAGCAAGAAAGTTATAACATCCCTAATTTTTACACTAAAATAAATTTAGTGAATCATTTACTGTTCGATAAAACTGTTTATGGTAAGGTATTGATTTTTGCTCCAAATAAAAGAAACGCAGATAGAATTTTTAATTTATTAGAAGAAGAGTTTCCACATCAATCATGTGTAATTCATTCTAATAAAACTCAAAATTATCGAATACGTTCTATAGAAAACTTCAATAAAGGAAAGCACCGAATTTTAATAGCTACAGATGTTATTGCACGTGGTTTAGATTTAGAAGAGATAACGCATGTTATTAATTTTAATACACCTTATTATCCTGAAAATTATATGCATCGTATCGGAAGAACTGGGCGAGCAGATCATAAAGGAGTTTCAATCTTGTTATCTACAGAAAAAGAACAAGAAGCAAAGAATAGAATAGAGGAATTAATGAATTATGAAATTCCTTTAGTTGAGATACCAGAGACAGTCAAAATATCTACTGAATTAACAGAAGAAGAAAGACCAAAAGAAGAAACAGATCAATCAAAGAATAGAACTTCAAAAGAGTATGCTCCTGGACCTTCATTTCATGAGAAAAAAGAAAAAAATAAGAAGGTGAATTTAGGAGGGAGTTATAAAAGAGAAATAGCAATCAAATACAAAAAGCCAAAGACTAAAGGAAGTAAAAATTCGAGTAAGAAAAATAAGAAAAAATAAAATGCATATACTTACTGAGCAAGAGCTGCATAATTTAGCTATGAATATGATAGGTAAAAAGTTGCAAGGAATGGGATATGAGTTTGTTGCTGTTAATAGTAAACTTAAGAGACACCCTCAATTTATTTTATATAAAAAAGGAGAACCAACTATTTTTGTTTTAGTAAAGGCAACAAGTAACTTACAAGCACCTAATGAGTACGATGTTTTATGGATGGAAACCTTTAAAGCACATGCTAAAAAGCAGAATGCACATGTTTGGTATGCAGGGGTAGGTGTAGCAAATGCAGAAAGTATAGAATTACCAGTTATAAAGGACCAACCTTACTATATATCCTTTGAAGATTTCGTTAAACTATCTAGTTGATTAATAGGTAGATGTAGTTCATGTAGTTTTTTAACCCAAACATGAAGTTTTTTTAACGTTTAATACATTAAGGGCTATTTCCCTATTATTATACTATGTTAATACGTTATATTTGTTGTGGGATTATTTTAAATATTAACTATCATGGGGAAATTATTACTTAAGAGAGTTAGTAGTTTTTTTAAAAGTCTAATTGTATTATTATCTGACTTTGGAAGTGCAGCTAGCTACGCTTTAAGAAATTAAATTAAAAAACTGTTAACGTTAAACGCTTATTACTAGAAATTGTAATAAGCGTTTTTTTATGAATAAAATTTGAATTTTGAAAAAAATATTAGAAGACATACGAAAATGTAATTTATGTAAAGATTTTATTAGTCCAAACCCAGTTGTAAAAGCTAATAAAAAATCTAAAATTATAATAATAGGACAAGCACCTGGAACAAAAGTGCATTTATCAGGGATTCCTTGGGATGATGCAAGTGGAAGACAGTTAAGAAAGTGGTTGAATGTATCTGATGAACAATTTTATGATGAGAGTGTTTTTGGAATAGTTCCAATGGGTTTTTGTTATCCAGGAAAAGGGAAGTCAGGAGATTTACCTCCTAGAAAAGAATGTGCGCCTCAATGGCATGATTTACTTTTTGATAAAATGAATAATATAGAGTTGGTTTTATTGATAGGGATGTATGCACAAAATTATTATTTAAAAAAACAAGCAAAAAGGACTCTTACGGAAACCGTTAATAATTTTGAAGAGTATTTACCAAAATATTTTGTATTACCTCACCCATCTCCAAGAAATAGGTTTTGGTTAACTAAAAATGCATGGTTTGAAAAAGATATATTACCAGTATTAAAAACAAAGGTACATAGTATTTTGAATAATGAAAAGTAATTTTAAAGACTAAGTTCTAATACGTTCTCAGGAATAAAAATTTCATGAATTAAAGACTTGTCTATAACAAAAGATAATATTTTATCTAAAAGTTTATCTTTTGTATACTTTTTTCTAATATCAGAATCATTCATTAATTCGTTACATAGCTCATTAATAGATAAAGGTTCTTGAAAATATAATAATATATTATCCCAATCTATTAATTCCAGTTTTTCAATCTCGTTTGTTTGTGGTTTTGTAAAAAGAATAGTTATGGTTTCTCCTTCATCTAAAATTTTAACAGAACTATTTAACGAGAATTTAGTATTGTAAATATGAGATATGGAATTGTTTCTTAACCATTGAAACATAGTAAGTAAAAAGTTTTTTCTACTCTCTTTTATTTCATATTGTTCTTTCCAAAGATAATTGTGTAAGCCATTGTGTTTAATTCTATTATAATGTTCTGGGAATTCATATAATAATAAAGCTTCAATTTGTTCGCAAGCATATACCGATTTTTTAGCATATCCAATAGCATGAACATATTTAGTATGAAAACCAGCTAAATGAAAATTTGTTAGTTGTGTAAACTTAGGGTCTATATTCTCAAATAATGGATGAATAGAGATATTGTTTTTATCAGCGATGGCGTGCCCTAAATGTTGTTCATAGATCATGTTTAACATGCCTACATCTATTTTGTTAAATAAATGATTGTTTTCTTGAATCATTTTGACAGCACTACGATACAGGTTTTTATAGAAATCTAAATCAGTACCTCCTAATACTCCAGCATTAAAAGCAACTACTCTTTTATATTTGTATAAAGAGTTTATTATTTCAGTAGGTATCCAATCCAAAATTTGTAAAATATGATCTAATGTTTCACCGTAAATAGGATAGTTATCTTCTATGTTCTGACAAAAAATAGGATTATTCATTACTTTATCAGAAAACTTTTCCCAAATAAATACATCGGTATCTGCATGTATAAAAGGAGTGTTTTGATTGCTATAGGTATGTAGTTTTGGTAGGGCCCATAAATTTTCATGATAATCATTTAAAGGATCTAATGTGTTATGATAGTTACTATAAGGGATGTTTAAAATAGTCTTTAAAATTTTCTCTCCATTAGTATCTGTATATAAATCAACTTCTTTGTAAAACTCTTTAAACTTTAAACAACTTAAAGCTGTACTATAATAAAAATACTTTTCATGTAACCAACCTCCTTTAAATCTAGCGTTAGGATGATTAGAATCTTTTAAAAATGGTTTCGACCAAAAACTTTGTACAATCATAATTTAGTTTTAAGAGAAATAGAGGAAAAGAAGTTAAATAACATTCTTTTCCTCAGTTATTGATTAATTCAAAAAAATTAACTGCAATCTACACAGTAACCTGATGCAAATTGTGGAGCGTAATATTTATAACGAGTATCGCTACATCCATTTACATTTATTACTGGACTACCAGATGCACCTCCCGGACAACAAACAAAAAAACATTTGTAATCGTAAGAATGATCGTAGCCTCCAGAAATAGTTTTTGCTTCTTCCTTTGAAAGAAGTGCTCCTTTTACTCTTTTTAAAAAGTCGTTTTTCATTTTTAATAGATTAATGGTTATACCTACTCATAAGCTTTTCGGTTCCCGCTTTTAATTAAAGTAATATTTTAAAGACATTAACTTTCTGTAATCGGTCTCTCGGTTGCGCAACCTATTTTAATAATTGAAATAATGTATAATAGTTTATAAATAGTTGTTGAAAACAACAAGTTTACATAGATATAGTACCTAATGTTGTTTTCTATTTAAGTAAAAAAATAGTTCAAACATGTTTTCAATTTATAAGAAAAACAATTAGAAAAAATGTAAAAATCTACAAACATGATAACTAACACGTTTTCGTGTTAATAAGTTTTTGTTTTTTAACAATTTTAAAAAGTATCAATAGGTTGTAAAAATGATTTTTATTAATTGTTACTACCTCGTAAATAGAAAATGATAAGGGAGTAAGTTTGATAAAATTAAGATAATTTATTTCTGATTTTTTTTGAAAGTAGAATTATAACTGTTGTTTATCTAAAGTATTCCAATTAACATTTTCATTCGGAAAGTATTTTTTTTCATTCGGAAAGATTATGAATAGTTTGAAAGTAGGTCGAACTATATTTGAAATGATCAAAGAGTTTTGAAAAAAACGGCTTTGTTGTTTAATCAAAATTTAAAAAAACGATGGACGAATGTTAGATAAAAAATTAATCGTTAAATAGTTTTAACGAAGGGGATTATAGTAAGAAACCTGTTGAAATTATATAATCTCAACAGGTTTTATTTTGTTTATAATTGATAATTAGTGCGCTTCTAACCAGTTATTTCCTAAACCTATTTCTACATCTAAAGGAACTGCTAATTTAAAAGCATTCTCCATTTCTTCTTTAATAATAGGTTTAATGATATCTAACTCATCTTTATGTGCGTCAAATACCAATTCATCATGTACTTGTAATAACATTTTAGAAGTGAAATTTTCTTTTTCAAATCGTTCATGAATATTAATCATAGCTAATTTAATGATGTCTGCTGCACTTCCTTGAATAGGAGCATTTACAGCATTACGCTCAGCACCACCACGAACAATAGCATTTCTTGAGTTAATATCTTTTAAATAACGCCTTCTCCCTAAAACTGTTTCAACATACCCATTATCACGCGCAAAATCTACTTGACTAGCCATGTAGTTTTTTAATTTAGGATAGGTTTCATAATACGTATCTATTAATGCTTTTGCTTCCTTACGAGATAAATCTGTTTGATTACTTAAACCAAAAGCAGAAACCCCATAAATAATTCCAAAGTTTACCGTTTTGGCATTGCTACGTTGCTCTCTAGTAACTTCATCTAAAGGGACGTCAAAAACCTTAGCCGCAGTAGAAGCATGAATATCTTCTCCGTCTTGAAAGGCTTTAATCATTGTTTCCTCTTCGCTTAAAGCAGCAATAATACGTAACTCTATCTGACTATAATCCGCAGCTAATAAAACATGATTTTCATCTTTTGGAATGAATGCTTTACGAACTTCTTGTCCTCTTTTAGTACGAATAGGAATGTTCTGTAGGTTAGGATTGTTAGAGCTTAATCTTCCTGTTGCAGCAACTGCTTGTGCATATACAGTATGAACTCTTCCTGTCTTTGGGTTAACTTCATTAGGTAAAGCATCTACATAAGTACTTTGTAGTTTTTTATATTGGCGATATTCTTGAATATCTCTAATAATTTTATGATCCTTTGCTAGGAAAGATAAAACATCTTCTGCAGTTGAATATTGTCCTGTTTTTGTTTTTTTAGGCTTGTCAACTAATTTCATGTTCTCAAACAATACAATTCCTAATTGTTTAGGAGAAGCAATATTAAACTCTTCACCCGCTTGTTCGTATATGTTTTTTTCTAAACGAGAAATATCATCCGTTAAATCAACAGAAAGAGATTTTAAAAAATCAACATCTAAATTAATACCTGCTATTTCCATATTTGTTAACACAGAAACTAAAGGAGTTTCTAAATCATCAAATAATTGAGTAACCTTACCGCTTTCTAATTCTTTAGAAAAATGTTTTTTTAATTGAAAAGTAATATCAGCATCTTCAACAGCATATTCAGTTTGTTTAGAAAGTTCAACGGTTCGCATAGAAAGTTGATTTTTTCCTTTTTTACCAATAAGTTCTACGATTGGAACGGGTTGGTAATTTAAATAAGTTTCCGATAATACATCCATATTATGACGCATATCAGGATTTATTAAATAATGGGCAATCATGGTATCAAATAGTTTTCCTTTTACAGGCATTCCATAGTTTGATACTACTTTAATATCGTATTTTAAATTATGACCAATTTTTTCAATGTCTTCATTTTCAAAGAAAGGTCTAAATTCTTCTAATATTATTTTAGTTTCTTCTTGATCTTCTGGAAAAGAAACATAGTACCCTTTTCCAGTTTCATAAGAGAAGGCAATACCAATTAATTCAACTTCTAATGATTTTAATCCAGTAGTTTCGGTATCAAAACAAATCGATTTTTGTTGCATTAATTTAGAAAGCAATAACTTTCTTGATAAAGGTGTTTTTATGTGTTGGTAAAAATGATTGGTAGTTTTAATAGACTTATATCCTGAAGCAATTTCTTCTTCAGAAGTATTTCCTGTTCCAGGGGCTGCAAACAAATCAAATTGACCTTCATTACCTTTAGAAACTTGTTTTTTAGTGTCTGTTTTTCCAGCTGATTCAGAGTTTTTTTCTGTTGAAATAGCATATGTTTTTGCTAAATTATCTGCAAGTCTTCTAAACTCTAATTCATTAAAAAGAGCTGTTATTGCTGGCATATCAGGTTTTGAAAACTCAAAATCTTCTGCAAGAAAATCAACAGGTACGTCTAACATTATTGTAGCTAGCTCTTTAGATAGTATACCTAATTTACCATTTGCTTCTATTTTCTCTTTCATCTTACCTTTTAAATCAGCAGTATTTGCTAAAAGGTTTTCCATAGAACCATATTGAGCTAAGAATTTTTTAGCTGTTTTTTCTCCAACACCTGGTAATCCAGGAATATTATCAACAGAATCTCCCATCATCCCTAAGTAGTCAATAACTTGTTCAGGTCTTTCTACTCCAAACTTTTCTTGAACTTCGGTAACTCCCCAAGTTTCATATCCACCTCCAAAACGTGGTCGATACATAAAAATATTTTCAGAAACCAGTTGCGCAAAATCTTTATCAGGAGTAACCATAAATGTTTCATATCCTTCTTTTTCTGCTTTTTTAGCGAGTGTTCCTATAATATCATCTGCTTCATAGCCTTCTTTTACGACCGCAGGAATATTCATGGCTTTCAAAATTTGTTCAATATAAGGAACCGCAATTTTAATAGCCTCAGGTGTTTCTTGTCTGTTTGCTTTATATTCAGGAAAAGCTTCAGTTCTTGCTACACTTCCTCCACGATCAAAACATACCGCGATATGATCTGGTCTTTCTCGTTTAATAACATCTAATAAAGAATTGGTAAATCCTAAAATTGCAGAAACATCCATTCCTTTAGAATTGATTCTTGGATTTTTAATAAAAGCGTAATATCCTCTAAAGATTAATGCAAAAGCATCTAGTAAAAAAAGTCTTTTTTTCGTTGCCATTTGTTGATTGAATTGTAGAGTGTAAAGCTACAAAATATAAATGCTATAAATAAAAAACCTCTTAAAGATTATCTTTAAGAGGTTAAAAAAAGTATCTAATTTATTGACTTATAATAATCAGTTAGTAAATTAATAAATAAAGTTATTGTAAACTGATTTACTCAAAACTAAATATTAATAATATGGCCAAGCACTAAAGTTTTCACAGAAAATAGAATTATCATCTCCTGCTAAATCTCTTTTAGGATTCCCTATATAAGAAGGATTCATAACATTAGTAGGCGTGAAGTTTAATTCACCAGTAAAATCACCATTCTCGTCAAAAGTAGCTAATAAAACTCCAGAATGACCTAAACCTAAAGAATGGCCAAATTCATGTAAAGCAACACTAGCAACATCTACAGATGCAGGATCTACACCATCAGGGCTCCATTTAACTCCATCATTAAACCATGTTTCTGTGTGAGATAAGTCTATTTTTCCATCTCCGTTTATATCAGTGAAATTTCCGTCTTCATCTCTAAAACCAAATGAAAAGTTAACAGCTAATGTATTAGCACCTAAATCAAGAGCATCAAATAAAAATGGAGGTATGTACCCCAGAACATTATGATCGGCAATTGGTCCTTGAGGAGCTCCTCCAAAAGAAAGAATAGAGCTAGGTAAACCGTCTGTGGCTAAACTAAAGTTTTGTTTGTCTATACTAACATTATTACAGTTAGTATCATTTTGCCAAACAGCATACATGTCATCAAAAATTTGTTCAGATGCTACTCCATTTGCTGAAGTTGCAAAATCAGAAACAGTTACATAAGTTAAATTATCTCTATTGTCTCTTCTTGCGTCGTTTGGGATAAATCGAAATCCAGTTCTGTATTCACCAGAAGCATCTACAACAGGAATTACTGTAAGGCCGTTTTTGTCTTCAGGAGTACGAGCAACATTGTATATTTCAACTTGCGCAATTCCATAACCTTTTAAATCTTTATTTATTTCTTGAAAAACACTTAATTGATTACTAGTTCCTTTAGCAACAATATTCGTGTTAAAGTTAAATTGGAGGTTTTTTTTACTCAAGTTAGCAGTTTGTTCCACTGTTTGTTGATCTTCATTTGTTGAACAAGAAGTAAGAGCTATTCCTGCAGTAATAGCAATAGTTAAGATTGATTTAATTGTTTTCATATATATGATAATTTAAAAATGATTTTAATTTGAGGTTAAAAATGTTTTATTTTAAACAAAACAATGTTAATTATATAAAATAAAATAAATAGTAAAATTTTAAACAAAATTATGTATTAAATGATCAATTTTTTGAATTTTGTTGAGAATAGTAAAATGAGAGTGTTAATAAAATAACAAAAACCGTATTTTAATTGAATCGCCTTATATTTGTTAGCTTAAATATATACACATATGCCTCGTTGGGTAATACCTTTACTTATTATTTCTGTTATAATTTTTTTGTTTGAATTGTATGCTTTCCAAGCGATAAGAACAGTTACAAAAAACAAAGTGTTTCAATATGGTTGGCTTCTTTTAGGAGGGATAGCTTATTTAAATTTCTTTTACGTCATTCTTTCTTCTGATAGAAGTTTAGGACAAACCAGACAATTTCAATGGGCAGTTGGTTTTTTATTATTAGCATTGATTCCAAAATTGTTTGTTTTAATAACAATGTTAGGGGAAGATCTAGTGCGTTGGGTTAAAAAACTGATATCTATATTTTCTAATGAAACAACAAAACCAATAATTAGTAGAAGGAAGTTTGTTTCGCAAATAGCTTTAGGCTTAGCAGCAATTCCTTTTGCAGGTCTTTTATATGGTATCTTTAAAGGAAGGTATAATTTTAAAGTTTTAAAATATGAACTTAAATTTAAAGATTTACCTGAATCTTTTGACGGTTTTACAATAACACAAATAACCGATATTCATTCTGGAAGTTTTGATAATAAAGAGAAAATTAAATACGGAGTAGACTTAATAAATAAACAAGAATCGGATGTTATTTTATTTACAGGAGATATTGTAAATAATTTTGCACATGAAATGGATGATTGGATTGATGTTTTTAAAGATTTAAAAGCTTCTCATGGTAAATATTCTATACTAGGAAATCATGATTATGGAGATTATTCTTCATGGAAAAATGAAGAGGATAAAACAGCTAATTTTAAAGCAATAAAAGATATTCATCCCAAAATAGGTTTTGATTTATTGTTGAATGAGAATCGTTACTTAGAAAAAGACGGAGAGAAAATAGCTTTAATTGGAGTAGAGAATTGGGGTAAAGGATTTAAAAAAGAAGGAGACTTACAAAAAGCTTCTGAAGGAATATTGAAAGAAGATTTTAAAATTTTAATGACGCATGATCCTACACATTGGGATTTGAAAGTTAAAGAAGATGATTTTAATTACCAATTAAGTTTAAGTGGTCATACACACGGACTTCAATTTGGAATAGAAATACCAGGTTTTTTTAGATGGAGTCCTTCTCAGTATGTTTATAAGCAATGGGCTGGTTTATATGAAGAATTTGGTAGGTTTATTAACGTAAATAGAGGTTTTGGTTATCATGCATTTCCAGGAAGAGTAGGTATTTGGCCAGAAATTACAGTAATTAAGCTAAAAAAAGGGTGATTTTCAGCTTTTTTAAACCAATGTTTATGGTTACTTAATAAAAAAACAGTAATTTTAAGCACTTTACGGGAAAAAAAATAGTAAAATGACAAAATTTGGCGAAATCATTAATATTAGTAAACCTGTATTAATAGATTTTTATTTTGACTGGGAAGATAACGAAAACGGTGTAGAAACATTACGTAATGTTGCTGCAGCTTTAGGTGATAAAGCTAAAGTTATCAAGATTGATATTAAAAAAAATGAAATATTAGCAGAAGCACTTAGAGTTAAGGGAAATCCTACTTTTATGATTTATAAGAATGGTGAAATGAAGTGGAGAAAAACTGGAGATCAGGATGCTAATACTTTAATTGGTTTGGTTCAACAGTACGTTTAAGGTTAAAGAAACTTTTTAAATGGTAGTTACCTTTTGTGCATATAATTTTTCTTTTTGTTTTATATACTCTTTAAATATAGTAAATAAAACATCTTCATAGTTTTCTTTTAAAATAGCGCTGTTTTTATTTTCAATATATTTTTTAATAACAAGACTAGCTTTATTACAACAAAATATTGTATTCGAAATTCCATGAGATGATATTGGATCAAAAGCCATTGCAGCATCTCCTATAGCTAACCAATTATCACCAACAATATGTAAGGGTTTTGAAGAGTTTGCTTTTTTTCCAATTACTTTAAAGATACCTTCATTAGGCAAACAGTTTTTTAATATCTGAGTATTAGAAAGTATTTTGTTCCAATTTCTGTATACCTTAAAAAGATTAAAGTTGGTGTTAGATTTAGAAATATATAAGGTTATAATTCTTGTGGTTTCATTTAAGTCGGAAACAGTGCCCCAACCGTTATTAAAAGTTTCAGTGAAAAAACCATATTTTAAATGCATTCCATTTTTAGGAATGTAGCAAATAAAAGCAAAGGTTTCATCATAATCTACAGAAGGAATTCCTAATTGTTTAAGTAATGCCCTTTTTCTACCAGTAGCATCAATAATAATTTTACTTTCAATTTCATAAGTTTTTGTTTTATTTTCTATTGTAACAAATGTGGCCTCTTTCTTTTTGTCAATTTTTTTTATTAAATCATATGTAATACTATTGTTTGAAGCTGTTTTTTCTAATTGTTTTAATAGTAGTTGTTTGTTTAATTTAAGACCATATTTATATGGGTTATAATTAAAAAAACCTTGATCTAAAATTTTGGCACTATTCCATTTAGATTGATATCCATAAGTTTTAGATGAAGTTTCTTCAAACACAGTTAACAACCCTAATTGATTAAGAAGTGTTAGGGTAGAAGGAGGGATTGTTTCAGATAAAGGGGAAGTGTTTTTATGTCCTCTATCTAATAAAATTGAGTTTACTCCTTTTTGTTTTAATAAAACACTTAAAAGAATTCCTGAGATTCCTTTACCAATTATTAGTACATCTGTTTTCATAAGAACCTCAGGAATTATAATTATTTGAATACTAAGTAAAATTTAGACGAAGATTCTGCTCCGCCACATTTGTCTATATAATTGATTTCTATGTTTACAAAAGAGCTGTTATATTTTTCTAAAAAAGGAGTGATCTCTATAGGAGAAGTTGGAGTGATTTTTCCACTACAACCATCGCTAAAATCAACATTTAAAATAGATTTCCCATTTATTTGTAGTTCTAAAACATCGTCAACAAATACATCACCTGTTCCATCTGGATTAGAAGATAAATAAGCATCTTTACCTGAAGGAATCCATACCATTTCTTTAGTATTAGAATAAAAGATATTAGGAGGAGGTAGTGTTACTTTTTTATTAGGATATGCTTTACCTAAAAAAACAGCAGTTTTGTTTTTTACATTTTTACTTTCTGCTGCAACATAAACAGTCTTTGGAACACCATCTACGTTTGCTTTTCTTGCAGCAACAACACCAATGTTTTTCCATTTATAAACCATGCTTATCAACCCATTTAAATAACCACCCTCTGCATGATACCCTACGTAACCTGTATCAGTGGTCATTAACCAAGGAGATCTATTAGCATATAAATATTCAACAGTATTAGGTGTAAGCTTCGTATTTCTCATAGCTACTAAACTTTCCTCTGTAAGAACATCAACAGGTAAATTTGCAGCCCACCAAGCAGGAATTGGGTATTGGCTATCTAAAAATACTTTTTGACAGCTTCCTGCATCAGATTGCCAAGGAATTCCCATCCATTTCGTTAAATCACCTGGAGTAGTTTTCCATAACCAGTGTTTAGAATTATCTGGTTTTATAGAATCATTTACATCATCAGAATCCATCTGAAACCCAAAATCATTATAAAAAATTTGAGATTGCTCTTTTTTAGAAGCGGTATTAATTCTAATTTCTCTAAGACCGAAAAGAGAATTGTTATGAGTAACTTCAGGGTATACTAAAGTATTTTCTTTGTACATTTCTTTGTGTCTCATTGGCCAAGTTAATTCCACACCAGGATGAAATCCACCTCCGTATAAAGTTTCAAGTACTGCTTTTGTCATTAATAAGGCACTTTTAGAAGGATCTTTAGCAGCTTCTAAATATTGTTCTCTATAATATTCACCAGTGTCTTGCATGTTTTTAAAATCCTTTTCTAGAGGTTTAAAGTTTCCATCTCTCCATTTTTTTAGTTCATCATATAATATTGGAGGAATAGCAAACCATTGTGCAGGGCTACCAGGATAATTTATTCCATCTCCAGGATAAAAAGGATATTTAATTTCCTCATTACCACTCCCTATATTTGTAATATCGGTTATGCTTTTACTAGGTATAATGGGTTCATTGTTATAGTTATATAATGGATCTCTAAATAGATTAAATATTTTTTCTCGTAAAGGTTTTGCTTCTTCAGAATTGTTAAATAATAATTTAAATTCACCTTTTTCTATAATTTGATCAATAGTTTCTCTGAAAGAAGGAGATAAGAAATCACTTAAGTTTACCCATTGCATTCTGTACAATCTATAAAAAACAGGAAATATTGAACTGAAATCTGCTTTATGAGAATCTATATGTATACCACTAACAAGATCATACATGGTAGCTAATGGTTGAATTTGAGGTGCGTAATCTGGTGGGGCAGTAGCAATCCAAGCAGCAGATTCAGCATTGTTTAATTCATAAATAGTATCTCCAATAGTTACTCTAGCTGTTATACGTCCATCACAAATATCATCATACCAATTTGAATTATCAGCAAAATCTGTATTTAAATCTGATGGATTTAAAGCTGCAGAAACACCATCTCCAGGATAAAAAATTAAAGTACCTTCATCATATTCTATAGCTCCTAAATTTACGTCTTTAGAAGTCGTTTTCATTGCAGAAGCAATTTTACTATCGGTTTCATTTTCTAAAGGGAAAGGAAACTGTCCTCCTATAATTTGATTCTTATGAGAATTGCTTACACTCACAGCTTTTGGGCTGTTTACTAACTCTTTTCTGTAATTAAGATCTCCAGAGTTGATTAATGTTTGATTTAAAACATTTGGATTCCTTCTAGAGGTACTTATACCAGGAGCAATTTCGTTTTTATAAAAATTAGGGCTTAAATTTTGATTTTTTGTTTTAAGAGATAAGTCTAAGCTGTTATTAAAATCGTACCAAAATGGTTTTTTATTAGCTACTTCAACTGTCCATTCTACTTTGCAATTATTGGTGTCTAACTTTTTAGTAGGAACACCATCTTTATCACATTCATAAATATAAAATCGTTGTGCTTGTTTTTTTAAAGCGCCATCTTTTGTGTAAAATTCTAAATTTTCATTGTATAAATTTTCCCAAGGAATTTCTGGAGTAAATACAACATCATCTTTTTTGGCAGGACCGTTTCCTAGTCTAGCTATACCTATTGAAGGATAAATACGTAATTTCATTGTAGTTTAAGTTTTTGGTTATACAGTATTAGTCTTTGTACTAGTTATATAAAACTACAGATAAATGAAAAATAAATATTTTATAAATGCAC